>CAXUMK010000351.1:0-1408 GCA_964251885.1 uncultured Segetibacter sp.
TTTCTTTTCTTCCAGTGGAAGGAAAGAAAAGGATCACACTTCCTCTGAAGGTACTTTCTTCGGCAGAAAGAGAGCCGTCATTGTGGGGCACAGCTTGTCCCGCAACAAAAGTGGGAAAGCGAGAGCCGTCATTGCGAGTAACGACTTTTTCAGAGCCAAAAAAGAAAAAAAGCTGAATGACATCCATACGTTAAATTATTATCATCCAAATCTTTAATCAAGTCAATCTCAATGTCAGGAAAATACTTTATTGCTTTTCGCTTAATATTAGCTAATAACAGTTGTGCTTTTGCAGTGAAACCAGGAAATCTTTCAAATTTTTTCTGTTTAATACATCGTAATATTCTTCAAGAATTTCATCTGAAACACAAAGCTGAATATTGTTGTTGGAAAATAATTCTCTTGTAATTAAGTAAGGATAGCCACGTTGTATAAGAGAAGATACAAAGACATTGGTATCAATGATGAGTTTTTGCACTTCTTACAGCTTTTACTTCTTCGTTGATTTCGTCCATTGTCATTTTGGATAGTCCATATTGTTCAGCAAGCTCTACACATTCGTCAAGCGTTTGTTTTGCAAGTTCATTACTTACAATGTCTAAAAACTCAGTGAAAGAAAGCTTATCTTCTTTAATACCAAATTTGCTGTATTCAAGGTCTGATATAGATATATTAAATGTCCGCATTTCTAAAATATTAGTGCATTAAATTTATGCATTTTTAAATCATTTGTGTATCGCCGCGGCATGACACTCTTCCGTCCGAACCAAAGATGACAAGCGATATGCCGCCAATTGCTCCAATCGCGCAGAAAAAGCGGGACAGGCTGTCCATCCCCACAATTGGCAATACTCTTGTTCAAAGCGCTACTTTATAACCTAAGCTTACACCGGCTTCGGTCAACAGGTAATAGAACAAAAAGCCCCGCTACCGCACAGGCAATGGGGCTTAATTTTACGGCTTTTCGTCTACTCCACTTAATGTTGGTTGCAGGGCTTTTATTTAAGTTTGCCCTGATCTTTAAGCGTTGCAATTAAACTTGGATTATTACGTTGGTCGTCAATTGCTACACCTTGTAATTGTCCAGGATAACCAAGTTTAAGAGAAATTCTATTTTCTGTTATTAAGTCTGCGTCCATAGTAATTGAATTGTCACAAGAAGAGCTGGAAATATGAGGCTTAAAAAATCCATAATAAATAACTTGTTTATCAACAGTCACTGCAAAAGGAGTTTTGTCTGCAAATGCTTTCACTTTTTGAATAGCAATGTCAGTCAATTTAAACTGATAGTCATTTTTTGAATATTCTAAAATGTCTTGATTTTTAATTGTTGCTGTATCTTGTAATACAGTTGCTAAAGGGTCTATTTGACATTTACCTGTCACTAGTTGATAACTTTTAAGTAAAT
>CAXUMK010000351.1:1418-5380 GCA_964251885.1 uncultured Segetibacter sp.
TTTATTTTGTCCTTTTTGCATGATAGACATAATGTAATTATTGTTAAAACACAAAGTAATAGTCGCATAAATTTTAGTTTTTTAAACTGACACTTCGATGATTGAAAGCGTTGAACCCGCCTTACCACCAACTCTTAAATATACAAACCTACATTCATTGCACGAATTTTTTAAATGCTTCATTTTCGATACTTCCAAATTCGCATTTTTAGGTTGTCATTGCGGCAAGCAAAAAGCAGTTGGCAGATGTTTGTTGACAGTTGACGGAGAAAGTCCTTCTGTCATCAGTCATCTAACAACTGTCATCTCTTTGCTTTAAAGAAGTTGACAGATGTTTGTTGACAGGTGACGGACAAGAAAGTTCCTCTGTCAACTGTCATCTGCCAACTGTCATCTATTTGCCTTTAACTGTTATCTCTTTAGCCCAACAAAGAAAATACTGTACAAGAGTGCGACGCAAGAGAAGATGCGCAAAGGATATTCTGCCGGCTACCAAATAAAACAACTATGATCTCACGTTGCCTGGCATCTTTTTGTAAGCTATAATAAAAGTTCCAGCCTTTGCAGGTGTTCTTCACCTGCAAATCTTTCGCATGAAAAAAGCCTTTCAGCATGTGGTGTTTGTTGGTGAAGAATACCAACAATGGCGTGAAAAGAGGGAGTGGCAATATTTAATGAAGCTCCTTATTTTTACCGGACACAGTCCTGCAGCCATTTTAGATTTAAGTGTTCTACCGAAACACTTAAACCAGCGGGAGTGGTAAACTATAATGAAAGCGGCAAAGTTTGTCGCTTTTTAATTTTTCTTTACATCTTTTTTTCTAACTTACTTCCATTCCATTTTAAAAATTGTTATTTATGTCAATAGCCATTTCGCCTTCAATTCCTTTTCAAAAAACGCAGCAGAAAAAAGTAGCTGCTGCTGTCACTATTCAGGGTATTCCATTGTATGTGTATGCAGTTTCATTGGCTTCCCTTTTTACCATTACCGGTATTATTTGGGATATAAGCTGGCATACCTCTATAGGCCGCGACGGGCTTTTTGCGCCGCCCCATTTACTTAACTACATGGGAGCCGTATTTGCCGGATTGTTTTCGGGCATCCAGGTATTGTGGAATACTTTTAAGGCATCGGAAGAAACAAAGAAAGGCCTGGTAAAAGTGTGGGGCATTTTTTATAGCTCTCTCGGCGCAATGTTTTGTATCTGGTGCGCTTTTGCCATGCTTACATCTGCTCCTTTCGACGACTGGTGGCACAACGCTTACGGTCTTGATGTGGTTATTTTATCTCCCCCGCATTTTCTTCTGGCTCTTGGTATGTTGTTTCTGCAATTTGGCGCCTGCATCAGCATCAGTAAATACCTTAATAAAATTGCAAATGAGGATAGCCAGGATAATTACCGGGTTACAAATAACATCAACCAAAAAAGGATTTTAAGAGTTTTATTCATCGTTACCGCTGCCAGCTTGCTTTGTATGGCTTGCGGGTTGTTTACCGTATATGTAGACAGAAGAGTGCAGCATACCGCCCTTTTTTACCAGGTGGTTACAGTCATTTCTTTACTTTTTCTCCCTGCTTTTGGACGGGCACTGCGTATAAAATGGGGGATGACCTGGGTTGCGATCAGCTACTTTCTTATTGCGGCTACCTGCAACTGGGTATTGCAATTATTTCCTGCCGTGCCCCGGCTTGGACCCATTTTAAATCCGGTTACCCATTACCAGTCTCTGCAGTTTCCGTTGCTGCTTTTTATTCCGGCAATAGCGATGGATCTTGTTATGCAAAAAGTAAAAAGCAACGACTGGAAAAAGGCGGCTCTCATCAGTATTGTTTTTGTATCGATTTTGCTTTTAGTGCAGTATCCTTTTGGTGGGTTTTTAGTTGAATCTCCCCTTGCCCGTAACTGGTTTTTCGGTTCCAATTCCTGGTACTACGGCGCTGATCCTAATTGGGAGTTCAGGTACAAATTTCAACCACGGGAGATACAGGCTTTACCTGTTGTTCTTGCCGGAGCCGCTGAAGCAGTTGTTATCGGTTTTTTTATAGCAAGGTTAAGCCTGCGCTGGGGTAAATGGATGAAAAGTATTGAACGTTAAATGATCTGCTATGTTTAAAATAAACGTACTCTTATGTTTTTGCTTTTTGCTGATATTGACTGCAGAAGCACACGTAGGCAGCCCTGATGTAGTGATGGAAGGAAATGCAGGACCTTACAAAGTACTGGTAAGTGTGCAGCCTCCTGATGTAATACCAGGCATTGCGAAAGTAAAAGTATACCTGCAAAATGGAGCGGCAAATTCAATTTCATTAAGGGCGGTATATTTTCAGACGGGTGACAAAGGTTCACCGGCTCCTGAAATGATGAGTAAAGCTGCAGGTCAGCAGCTTCAATATACGGGTGATACCTGGCTGATGTCGCCGGGATCATCGAGTGTTCAGATAGATGTAAACGGAAGCTTAGGCAAAGGCCAAATTATAGTGCCTGTAGTAGCCATTTCCACAGCAAAAAAAGAAATGCCCGCATCAACCGGAAGGCTGCTCGCAGTATTGGGCATTTTCCTGTTTGTGCTGATGGTTACTATTATAGGAGCCAGCGTAAGCGATGCCTTAACCAAAAAGGGAGAGATAGTTCCGCTTTGCAGAAAAAGAATCAGGGTGGTAAGTATGTGCCTGGCTGCTGTTTTTACATCTCTTGTAGTTTATGGCGGAAATGCCTGGTGGCAAAGCTGGGCAAGCAACTACAGAAAGTTTATGTTTAAACCTACAGAGGCTGTTTCAAAAGTAAATGGAAATGGTTCAAACGAACTGGTCTTTTCATTAGACACCGCTTCGCAGAGGCGTTCAAGCTTTTCTTATGTTGTTCCCGATCACGGTAAAATGATGCACATGTTTGTTATGCGCATTCCTGCCATGGACGCATTTGCACATCTTCATCCGCAGCGCATTGACTCTGCCAATTACAGAACCATTTTACCCGGACTTCCCAAAGGCAAATACCTGGTGTTTGCAGACATTGTGTATGGAAGCGGTTATACCGAAACGATCAAAGACACTTTCAACATTACCGGCAATCTTACCAACATCCGCAAGCTCGATCCTGATGACGCTTTTGCATACACAATACCGGCTGACCTGGTAGATAACCCGCAATTGACTGATCCTGAAAATACTATTATTTGCGGTAAGCCGGGAACGGGTGTGAAACTCAAAGACGGATCAACCATGATCTGGGAAGGCATGACCAACGACCCGCTCGAAGCGAATAAATTATATTCTTTGAAGTTTACGGTGCTTGCACCCGATAAACAGCCTGCGAAGCTTGAACCTTATCTCGGCATGGCAGCTCATGCTGCTATCGTTCGCAGCGATGGAAACGTATACATTCATCTTCATCCTGTAGGAACCTACTCTATGGCAGCCGAAACAAACCTGGTAAAAAGAATGGCTAACTCAGTAGGCATATATCATTATCCTGATGCTAAACAATTTTCTGACAGCATTAATAATTATGTAAAATATCTCTCAAACCTCAATGACAGCGACCGAAATAAAATCCTGATGCAGCAAATGAACATGCCTGAAATGAAATCTTCCATGCCGGGCATGACAGGCAATAACATGGTAGAATTTCCATACTCGTTTCCATCTGCGGGCAAGTACCGTATATGGGTACAGGTAAAGCGAAACGGGCAGATACTGACAGCAGCATTTGATAAAACTGTGGAGTAAAAGAATAAGAAGCAATCTTATTTTTTAAGCTAATATCTTTTTTTGGGAAGCCAACAGAAATTCTTTGTGGAACTTCTGTTGTGTCACTCACTTGTACGATATCTTTTCATGGAGCTTTTTCCTTTGCGACAATGCACCTCTTTTTTTCAGATGCTTACCGGTTTAAATCATACTCACAAATTCGCCGTATCACCGATTAGCTGCTTTCTAAGCCCAAAGGGCTTAAACAAAA
>CAXUMK010000352.1:0-5325 GCA_964251885.1 uncultured Segetibacter sp.
CAACAAAAGCTGAATAGGTTTACTGGAGCTAAGTACATCAAAACAAATGGGTGATTGTGCGGTTTTGCAAACCTAAAGACACTTTTAAGATTCGGGTTTCATAATAAGAATTTCTTTGTCTCTTGTATTAAAAGAAAAGTTACTGCTCACAAAATTATTCTTCAAAGATTTTGCTTTTACAATACCCTCATGGGTTATAGAGATGACGATTTTATCAAGCTGCTTAACAGTGATCAATTTCTCGTTTGTCAAAACTGTAAGATGTCTTTCAATCTCTTTCCAATCCTGGCTATGTCTTAAAATGATTTCGTGGGGAGTACACAAATAAGTATGGGGTGCAGTGTCTGACTTTACAATCTCATAAATAGCTGACAGAGTATGATAGCAATCTTCCATTTGATAAATATACTCTAAAAGGTTTATCAATAAGGAGGAAGAAGACCGTTATTTGTCAACAACAAAATCACAATCTGAAAAGAGGTTTGGGAATAAAACTATTTGAACCGCGTTATTAGACCCGTATGTTTACATTCTGTTCAAATACCAACCATGAAATTATCTCCTGTTGCTCAGAACCCGCTTGAATGGATTGCTTTAAAAGCCGGTCTTGTACCCACTCCGCTGGCTTATTCTCACTTTGGCTTTATGATTAGCAAATTTTTACTGGAAGCAGTTGACAAAGGTATTTTTGAAGCTATCGGACATCGAAATATCTCTCTTGAAAATATTTGTACAATTTGTAGCTTGAATACCAAAGCGGTGAAAAGTTTATTAGGCGTGCTGGCAACAATGGGTTTGGTCAAAACGAAAAATGAATTGTTTTATCTTACCCGTAAATCAAAAAAATGGATACTGAAAGACAGCCCCGATTCTCTGTATTGGTTAATGATGTTTGATAATCGTGTTTGTATGAAATGGATGGACTATACAGCAACTTTCCTCGAAACCGGCAAAGGATTGCAATACCACGAGACATTTACTGAAGAAGAATGGTTTTACTACCAGAAGGCTATGGAAGCAACCGCCGCTGCAACTTCAAGAGAAGCGGTTACAAAAATTCAGGTTCCTGCAGGTGCAACTGACATGCTCGATATTGGCGGCTCGCATGGTTTGTATTCTGTTGCATTGTGTAAAAAACATGCGGCGCTGCATTCAACTATTCTTGATCTGCCTGCCGCAGTTGAGCAGGCGGCTTCAATTTTAGAAAAGTATAAAATGGGCAACAGGATCATTCATAAAGCCGGTAATGTTCTTCTCGAAGATTTGGGTCAGGCTCAATATGATGTTATCTTAATGGCAAGTGTAGCCCATCATTTTACTGAGGAAGAAAATAAGTTGGTAGCAAAAAAAGCTTATGAAGCGTTGAAACCCGGCGGTATTTTTACCATTCTCGAAGTTCTAAGGGCAGACAAAATAAAATACAACGGCGATATGCTAAGCGCATTTGGAGATTTCTTTTTTGCACTCAGCAGTACATCGGGAATATGGAGTTTGCCCGAAATACAACAGTGGCAAAAAGAAGCAGGTTTTACGCGATATAAAAAAACTACTTTTTTAACCATTCCCGGTTATGTCGCAATAACTGCAGAAAAAGGAGTGATTGCAGGGTGAGTCGCAGAACAGGTGCAATGATAGTTTGTAAGGATGTCTTACGATGGATATAAAGCAGTAACTATTAAATAATACGCGCCTGCACAGGCGGTAAGTTCTTATTTCAAATCCCGGCTTATATTGTGAAAAAGGTTCTGTACGGCATGGCCAGGAGTTTACAGCCAAAGGAGAAGGATTTGCATCGTCGTGATCGCCATAGTCGAAAACAGCTCCAAATAAATATGATACTCTTTCAGTATCTGCACAAAGAGATGTTGCTTACCTCACCAAATATGAATATGCTGCGCGAAACAGTTACTATGCTGTGCGAAAATTTTACTATGTTGACAGGTTTGCTTTCTACACGTTCTATCATAACAACGTAAAAACCTTTATTCATGAGTTGAATAAAAACGGGATAAAAGGTTTGCTCCAGCGAAAATTACAGAACCAACCTGATACCATTCTTTTTAGCAGTTCGCAAAAATATGCACCTACTTCTTTGGTGCTCAACACAACCGATAGTCCATATCCCGACAATAAAGTTGATTTTAGGTATGGCAGCGCTTATGGGCAATACAACTGGGAATTGTTTTTTCACACCCCCATGCTGATTGCGTGCAGACTAAGCGTGGATCAGCGTTTTGATGAGGCAAGAGACTGGTTTCATTATATCTTCGATCCTACCAACAGCGACGGAGGCAACAAAGAAAGGTTCTGGCAATTTCTACCTTTTTGGCAGGAAGCGCAAAATAAGATTGAAACGCTTGATGACCTGCTTCGCAATGAAGCCGAACTAAATGAACAGGTAAATAAATGGATGGAATATCCTTTTCAGCCGCACGTTATAGCCCGGATGCGCATCAGCGCTTATATGAAGAACGTGGTGATGAAATACCTTGATAACTTAATTGCCTGGGGCGATCAGTTATTCAGCCAGGATACGATTGAAGCAATAAATGAGGCAACTAACCTGTATATACTTGCTGCAGAAATATTAGGCGAACGGCCGCAGCAGATACCGCCGCGGGCAAAACATGCTGACTACACATTTGATGAACTGAAAGACATGCTGGATGATTTTTCAGATGCTCTTGTAAATATCGAAACCTTTATTTCTCCTTCAGCATCTTCAACAGACGGAACCGGCGGCGATACTTCGAATGCGCTTGGAAAAATGTTTTTCTTCTGCATTCCGGGAAATGATTACCTCCTAAAATATTGGGATACGGTTGCTGACAGGTTGTTCAAGATCAGGCACAGCATGAACATTGAAGGAGTGGTAAGAACATTGCCGCTTTTTGAACCGCCAATCGATCCGGGAATGCTGGTAAGAGCCGCTGCCGCCGGCATGGATCTCAGCAGCATTTTAAGTGATCTTACAGCCTCTTTGCCATATTATCGTTTTGCTTTTGTATTACAGAAAGCAAATGAATTCTGCAATGAAGTAAAGTCTCTCAGCTCTTCTTTGCTACAGGCGCTTGAAAAAAGGGATGCCGAAAGCATGGCTTTATTACGTTTGGGTCATGAGCAGCAATTATTAAAAGCGGTATTGGCAATAAAAGAAAATTCGGTGAACGATGCAAAAGCAATATTGGAAGGCGTGCAAAAATCTATGGAGATCGCGAATTTAAAATATGAGTATTATAACTCACGCCCCTACATGAACCCGCACGAACAGCAGCATTTAACTTCTATGCAGACCGGAATGATACTTTCGATGGTGCAGGGAGAAATAGATACCGTTGGTTCTGCACTTGCAGCCATACCTAATTTAAAAGCGGGAAGCCCGACCACTATTGGAGTAACATGGGGCGGAGATAACCTTGGACAGGTGATGCATGCGATCAGCCAGTACCTGGGAATTATCGCAGCAGTTAACAATACGACCGGTGCTATGTCTGCGACATTAGGAGGATATGATCGCAGAAAAGACGACTGGCAGTTTCAGGCGCAAAGCGCAAAGAAAGAGATCGAGCAGCTTGAAAAACAAATTCTTTCTTCAGAAATTAAGCTTGCAATAGCACAAAAAGATTTTGATAACCAGAAATTGCAGATAGACAATGCCAAAGAAGAAGAAGATTTTATGCAAACCAAATTTACAAACAGGCAATTGTACGAATGGATGATCGGACAGGTTTCAACGGTTTACTTTCAAAGTTACCAGTTAGCTTATGACCTGGCGAAAAAAGCGGAGCAGTGTTATCAGAATGAATTAGGCAAGTATGGAGAAACTTCCTTTATTCAGTTTGGCTATTGGGATAGCCTGAAAAAAGGATTGCTGAGCGCCGAAAAATTGCAGTACGATCTTAGGCGTATGGAAACATCTTTCTATACAGTTAATAAACGTGAATTTGAACTTTCAAAAAATGTTTCGCTGCTCTTCCTCAGTCCGGCTTCCATTCTGGATTTGAAACAAAACGGCTCCTGCACTTTTGTTTTACCTGAAGCCCTGTATGATCTCGATTTTCAGGGGCATTACTTCAGAAGAATTAAATCCGTTGCACTTAGTATTCCTTGTATAATCGTGCCGTACACGACTATCGGCTGCACTTTAAGATTGCTTAAACATACCACCAGGCTCAATACATCCGGCGCCGCTTATGCATCTTCAGATTACACCGCAGACGACCGCTTCAGGTATGTGACTACAGAAACGCATTCTGTCGCCATCAGTACAGCACAAAATGACGGAGGTTTATTTGAAGTGAATTTTAAAGATGAACGCTACCTTCCCTTTGAAGGTTGCGGAGCTTTTGGCGAGTGGCAGTTGGAACTGAATGGCGATGCAGACCTGCGCATGTTTGACTATAACACCATCTCAGATGTGATAGTGCATATAAAATACACCGCAAGGGAAGATGCAGGACCTTTTAAGGACTCAGTTGTAACCTATCTTAAAAACCTGCTTACCAATACCGCTCCTGTTGCAGCCTCATCTGATGGAGCGCAGTTGTGGCGTATATTCAGCCTTAAACATGAATTCCCTACCGAATGGTATAACATGCTTCATCCTGCAAATGGGCTGCAGCAAATGGTAATTTTACTCGACAATAAACGCTTCCCTTATTTCGCCCAAAGCAGAAACATTCAGATCAAGACCGTTCATGTATATGGATTGATTAATGTAACGGATGACTATACTGTTGAAGTCAGCTCTGCCTCAGGCAACGCAACAAAGCAAACGCTTCATCTCACAAATGGCGACCAATATCATGACTCCAAAGATGTTTCAGGATTAAGTTTTACTCTCGGTTCATTCACAATACATATTACGAGAACCGGCGCAGTGGTAATAGGAGACAATGATTTGAAGGATGTGTTTGTTGTTTTAGAATACCAGTTTGTATAAATGATTTCTTAGGGTGGGGATATGAAATAAAGGGATATACTTTTCGCTGGATAAGTTTCCGCTAACCGGACAAGTAGTGCATTTGCTGAATGTGAAACAGATGACACAAGTGTGCGACGCAAGGATGATTCATAGCAGCAATACGGACCGGCTCATAAAACTAATTGCACATTTCTATACCGCTTTACGTGTAACAATCAATGTCATTACTTTAGGTTTTTTTGGGTGACAAACATTTATTCTTTCTTCTGCTCCGGTTGTGTCACTCACTTGTACCGCATCTTTTCATGGCAGATCATACACCCTGCATTATCTGTACACTATTCTTAGTAAACATGTCAAAATAATTTCCGCATTATTATGGAAAGACTCTATAGTTTAAT
>CAXUMK010000353.1:0-2341 GCA_964251885.1 uncultured Segetibacter sp.
TCTTGCCGTGGTTGCTTCGGGTTTGCCTGTAGATAAGATTACAGTGATTTTGGGCGCACTCAGCGTGGGCATTGGTTTGGGGTTGCAGAATATAGTGAGCAACTTTGTTTCGGGTGTCATCTTAATTTTCGACCGTCCGCTTCGCATCGGCGATTTGGTAGAATTGGGTGATAAAAAAGGAAGGGTAAAAGAGATAGGCATCCGGGCAAGCACTTTAATTACGCCGGACGGCGCCGAAGTGATCATTCCCAACGGCGATATTCTTTCGCGTAACATCGTTAACTGGACACTGAGTAACAGCCAGGTCAGGGCTGCGATCGTTTTTTCTATCGACAATCTGCCTGATGGAAATGCTATAAAGAACGACATTATTGCCATTATAAAAGCCGACAAAAACGTGGTAAAAACACGCGAACCTGAAATGCTGGTAAACAATATCACGGCCAAAAGTATGCAGCTTTCCTTCCTGTTCTGGTGTACTGAGGTAACGCGTATAGACGCTGCGAAAAGCGACATTTCAAAAGCGATATTTGATTATTTGAGAAAGAAAGAGATCGCTGTTGTGTAGGCTGTTTCAGGTTTCTATTCTATGTAAGGGATAAAAAAGTGAAGAGGAATTTTTTTGAGCCAGGCTGCATTACTACTATGAGTCAGCCTTGCGTCGCACTCTTCTACTTTTCATTCTTTATTCGACAAGCTAAGGAGTCACTTGTATCCCTTGAAATTTGCTTTTATGCCCTTATATAGACGAATGGATTAGTTCACATGTAGACTATCACGAGCAAAGGAGAGTGAATTTCATTATTGGCAGTATGAGAGAATTTGTCGGAAGCGAATTGGGCAAATTGTAGTTAGTCCACAAAGACTTTTTACTCATACTTTTATCAACCTCACTCCGTTCTCAAACTCTTAACAGGGTTTGCTATCGCTGCTTTTATTGCTGTGTATCCCACTGTTAACCATGCAATGCATAATGAACCAAAAATGGTTGCAACAAAAAACCATATTCCTATAATGATGCGATACGTATATTGCTGCAACCACTGATGCATAAAATACCATGCAATTGGTGAAGCAATAAGAAATGCAACAGTTATAAGAACAGTAAATTCTTTTGATAACATAATTACAATATCACGAACCGGCGCACCAAGTACTTTGCGGATGCCGATTTCTTTTCTGCGTTGTATAGCCATAAAAGAAATTAAACCATACAAACCAAGACAGGAAATGAAAATGGCAATGCCCGAAAATATTTTATACAATACCGAAAGCTGGTTTTCCTGTTTATAAAAATCGGCAATCGACTGATCGAGAAAACTGTATTCAAACACATAATCGGGGTAGTATTTATTCCAAACACTTTGCACGGCAGCAATCACGATTTTTGCCTGGCTCATGTTGATTTTGATATTCGCCATTCCGTAGGCGTTTTTATTGGTTAATAACACAACAGGACCGATAGGATCGCGCAACGAATTGATATGAAAATCTTTTACCACACCTACAATCGGGCACCGCTTTCCGTTTACATTAATTTGCTTGCCGATGGCACCAGCCGCATTATGGAAACCTAAGTTTTTTACTACCGTTTCATTTACCACAAATTCACGCATGGTATCAGATGGAAAATAAACCCTGCCGGCAACCAGGGGAAGGTGATACAGGCTGAAATAATTGGCATCTGCAGGCTTCATTGAAACAACCATAGATTGATTCTTACTGTTGTTTTTTTCTGTTTGTAAATCGGTATACCAGCCACCATCTGAAGAGGGCGTAAACGTACTGAAACTCACGTTTTGAATGCCCGGTATTTTGTTTAATTCATTTTGCAAAAAATCAATTTTTGTGCGGCTCAGGCTATCACCCGGAAAACCTGCATTGATAATAGCATCTTTGTTAAAGCCCATGTCTGCCGTTTTGAAATAATCCATTTGCGATGCCACTACTAAAGTTGCAATAATCAATGCCTGCGCAATCACAAACTGAAACACTACCAATGCCCGCCTGAAAGAAATGCCTTTATTGTTTGAGATAGCAATACTCTTTAAAACGATAACAGGCCTGAAACCTGATAAGACCAAAGCCGGATAGAATCCAGACAGGAACGTAACTGCCACCCACGCGCCAGCCATAAACAGGATGAACCTGCCACTGAACAGAATAGATAATGATAAATGAGTAGTAAGAAGGTCATTGATAAAAGGAATGCACAGAAAAGCAACAAGAACAGAACCCGCCAATGCAATCAACGTAGTGATACCTGTTTCGCCCAGGAACTGCAATACCAGTTGCGACCGGTTGCCGCCTAATACTTTCCGTACACCCACTTCGCGGGCAC
>CAXUMK010000353.1:2351-5307 GCA_964251885.1 uncultured Segetibacter sp.
TGATGGCCTGGGCAGTGGTAAGATTGATAAAGTTGACACAAGCAATGATTAGTAAGAATAAACCAATCAGGCTGAGTGCAAAAATCAAATCTTTACTGAATGTGCGATTATTAAAATTGCCATATCGCTCATCAAAATGTATTTCGTGTAAAGACTGCAGCGCAAGATTGTAACCAGGGTTTACAGGCTTGATATGCTTCTCTACAAAAGCATCGAGCGACTTATTAAACTGGGTTAAAGAAGCCTTGTCATTTAACTGAACAAAACAATAATTGGCATCGTCAATACTACTCCAGTCATTCGGGTTCAGGTTCTTCGTAAGTGTTATATATGATACAACAATTCCCAATGGAAAATCGGTGTTGGAAGGTGGATTGTTAAGGATGCCTGTTACTTTCATATCCATCCCATACAACCGGATAGTTTTGTTCATCGCTGCTTTAACATCACCAAAATATTTGGTGGCGATGTCCTTTGTCAGCAACACTGTATTTGGGTCATTCAATGCATTTTTGATATTGCCTTCCGCCAAACTAAAATCAAACATGGTAAAGAACTGCGGTTCTGCTGTAAATATTTTCGGCTCCTTAAATTTTTTCAGTACTGAACCATCCGCTGCGGTCACACTTACCTGAACATTTACATCTCCAAAAATGGCTGTAGCGCCTTTTACCTGCGAAAGTTCACTACGCAATCCCATCGTTACCGGGAAAGGCACACCGGCTCGATATTCGGGGTTCACCGGGCTTTTGCCAATGCGCACCACACGATAAATATTGCTCTTGTTCGTATGAAAATCATCGAAGCTTTGTTCGTACTGAATGACTAAAAAGATTAACAGGAATGCGGCAAAGCCAACAGTTAACCCGGCAACATTGATGAAGGAATTGCTCTTATGGCGAAGCAAACTTCTAAAAGCAGTTTTGAAATAATTTTTTAGCATTGTCTGAACCTGGATTTATATGATTAAATGATTTTGTTGATTTATTCACGATTGACCACTCACCATTCACGTTTTTATTCCGTTCTCAAACTCTTTACCGGGTTTGCTATCGCTGCTTTAATAGATTGAAAGCTGATGGTAATAATTGTTATCAGCAATGCCAGTGATCCACCTGCAATAAAAACACCTGCGCCAATATTTATGCGGTAATCATACTTCTGTAACCAGTTCTGTAAAAAATAAAATGAAACCGGTGTAGCAATAAGGCAGCTTATCAATACCAGCATAATAAAATCTTTTGATAGCAGTACCCAAAGCTGTTGAACGGAAGCACCTAACACTTTGCGTATTCCAATTTCTTTGGTGCGCTGCTCTGCTACATAAGCTGCTAAACCAAACAAACCGAGACAGGAAATAAAAATAGCAAGACCGGCAAATAAGCCTGCTAATTTTCCAATTAACAATTCAAGCTGAAATTTTGAAGCATATTTTTCATCGGTGAAAGCATAATTGTATGGATATGCAGGATTGTATTTATTAAAAATAGCAGTGAGCTTTGTTACTGCATCCTGTGTATTTATATTAGGCGATAACCTGTACAGCATAACATTCTGCGGTTGTGGAAAACAATAAAACATAGTTGGATCTGCAGCCTTAAATGGCGATATCATTAATGCATCTTTTACAACACCAACAACGGTGTATTGCTTATCATTAAAGTAGGTGGTTATTTTTTGACCGACAGGATTTTCTAAACGCAATCTTTTAATAGCAGCTTCATTAAATATTACACTCGTGCTGTCGTAGGCATTTGAAAAATTTCTTCCTTCTTTTATATCCATGCCAATGGTTTTAAAATAATCATCCGAAGCAAGTATGCAACCCATCTCAACTGTTTCGCCTGCCTGCTTACCCTGCCATTGTTTAATATCCGTATGCCACCACACATCGGTTGCCGGGCTTGTTGCTGTGGTTACAGATAAAGCAATTTCTTTTTCTATCAGTTCATTTTTAAGCGCTGTATAATTTTTGCTCAAATCATCATTCATGTTTGTTGTCATAAGCCTGTTTAAACTGTAGCCTGTCGGTCTGTTTTTGGCGTATTGAATTTGCTGGTAAATAATGACCGTGCTTATAATTAATGCAATGGAACAACTGAATTGTATTACTACCAATACTTTTCTCGAAAGCGACGATTTTCCGGCATGTATCGTTCCTTTTAAAACTTTTACAGGATTAAAAGAAGATAGGTAAAATGCAGATCGGCTACCAGCAAGCAGAGCTGTAATCAGGAGGCCGCTAATCATTACAAGCCAGAAATAGCCATTGGTATAAGGTATGGCAATACGATTTCCCGTTAGTGCATTAAACGCAGGCAGGGCAAGCTGTGCAATCAACAGTGAAAAAACAAAGGCAATGATTGTAAGCAGAAATGTTTCTGAAAGAAATTGTATGATAAGGTCTTTTCTTTGTGAGCCGATAGCTTTTCTAACACCAACTTCTTTCGCTCTTTTTTCTGAACGTGCAGTTGTCAGATTAATAAAATTGATGCAGGCGATAATTAATACAAGCAAGCCAATTATAGAGAACATATTAACATAGTCCAGAAATCCTGCAGTGTCTTGCCCATTTACGTAGTTGGAATATAAATGCCAGCGCTCCATAGGCTGAAGGGTTACATACGAGTTCATTGCATTAATACTGCCTTTTTCGGTATGTTCAATGTTCCGGATTTTGGGTGCAACTTGTGCGTAAGAAATTCCCGGGTTTAACTTTACAAATATTTGAAGGTTATTGTTGCTATAACTGCTTTCGCCATCTGATTTTATTGTGGGATTTTTTTGATAGATATAAGTTGATGGTACTACGAAATTAAAATCAACTGTTGCGTTGCCAGGAATGTCTTTTAATACGCCCGTCACCTTAAGATCATCTGCATTATCGAAACGAACTGTTTTATTTATCGGGTCTTCATTGCCAAACAAAGCTGTAGCCATTGTTTGTGTAAGCACA
>CAXUMK010000354.1:0-5257 GCA_964251885.1 uncultured Segetibacter sp.
TGTGGCTTCAGCATTTGTATTTTATGCGTATTCTTTTTTGGATTGTCTAATTCATAAAAGCATTTTGGTTTCATGTATTATTCTTCAAGTCTCCTTCAGGGATTTAGGGCAATATCATTTAGTTAAGCGATATTGTTCTTATTTGAGCATTGAACATTGAGCATTGAAAATTGACTTTTAATGCTCAATAACTAATGTTCAATAATCAATATTCTATTATAAAGCCCCTTAACTAAATGACATTGAGATTTATGGGCTGTATTGCTTAATATGGAACAAGCAGTACAAGTGTGCGACGCAACGATGTAAAATAGTAGCAATACCGTCGGGCTCAAAAAAATTTACTATACTCTTTTATACAGCCTTCAGTATAGGCAATTCTATCTTTACTGACTTTGATGGCTCAACTCATACTCAACAGAAGGCGTAAGTTTTCTGCCTGCCGGTAAGTATCTCTGCAATTTTTCTTCTATCTCTTTTGCTCTTTCAAGCAATGCTTTATCTTGAATAAAAGGCTCAATATTTACAGCTTTTCCTATCAGGCTTTCTTTGTAAACATTTCTGAATGTACAATATTCGATCGTGTACTTCCAGCAATGCTTTAAATGCAAAAAAAGAGGCTTGTCATCGTTTTTTAATAATTCATAACTGGTTACTGTATATAAGTTTTGAGGCAGTTTACTTAGGTGCTGCAGAATCTCTTCATTATAGTTCATCCATACACGTAAATAAAATTCGCTGTACTGTTTATACAGCTTTTTTTCTCTGAAATGCTTTTTCACCGTCTTCCACCAGAATGCAGTAAACCAATCGAGGGAAAGATATTTTTTATCCGCTTCTGCATACATTCTGTTGACTAAAGAACTGACGACTGACTGGTAATCTCTTATGATAATCAGGTAATGCGCATCGGGAAGCAGCTCATGGTAAACAGGCAAAAACAAAGACGTCCTCGGTTCTTTCCATCCCCACTCTTTATTTGAATTGTTTTTACGGGCAATAAGCTTTTTTAATTTCTTTTTTAATGTAAACGAGATTTTGGGAACTGTATCAGAAACTAAACCGCTGGCAGGTAAAAGATTATCTTTCAGAATTTCTTCGTGCAGCCGCAGGAAGTCTACATCTTCAAAATGCCCTTCTGTGTTTCCTATTCCCGGGCCTAAAATTTTATCTCCTAAATGCAGCCCGCATTTATACAGCCAGTGCGAAATAAGAGAGGTTCCGGAGCGTTGCATCCCTACTATAAGCAGCACTTTATTCGTCATATTTATTCAAATTTCTTCTTTTGTAACAGTAAATGTTATTTCATGCATAGCTGTATGTGCCGGTAACTTCTTTAAACAGGAAGATGATGAATAATGAAAGAAAACAGTTTATCAACACTTTTCTAATGCTTCGGTGGTATTGATGTACAGATCAGGATTGCCGGGCACATCGAATGCATCATTTACTCCCGTCAGGTTTGTTATTTTTTCAGGATGTCCTTCGGGTAAAAGCGCTTTTTGATACAACCCTTTCGTATCTCTTTCAATAAGTACATGCAACGGGCAATCAACATGTATCAGCTTAACGTTTCTATAAAGGGTTTTTAATTCTTTTCTCAATTCAGAGTAAGGATTTATGGCGCTTACGATAGAAACAACCCCATTATCAGAAAATGTACCTGCAACAGCAACTAACCGGCGAATGTTCTCCAACCGGTTTTCTTTTGAAAATCCCAGGTCTTTACACAAAGTCTTTCTGTAATCATCCCCGTCAATCACCTCTGCACCGATTCCTTGTATATCTAATTTTGATTTGACACTCCTTGCCAAAGTTGTTTTTCCCGCTCCCGACAAACCACACATCATAACAATCATTATCAAGGTTTAAGATTTATAACAAGGCTTGATGAAACACTTTTTTTTATCATCGAATTGTGTTACATGAAAATAAGATTAAAAAGAACGGAGCTTTTAAGTTATAGATGAAACGAACCTTACAATCGACTAATTGAAAAGTCAGGAAGTCAATGAAGAAAGTCATAGAGACAATAAGTCAGTCAGTCATTGAGGAAAAGTCAATAAAGAAAAGTCAGGAAGTTAATGAGTCAGTAAGTCATTGAGGAAAAACAAGGGATAAAAATGTGAGTAGAAATTCTTTTGAACCGGGCAGAATAGCTACTATGATTCAGACGTTGCGTCGCACTCGTATACTTTTCGTTCTTTCCTCGACAAGCCAAAGAGTCGCTTCTTTCAAAATTAGTTATCGTCATTGCGAGGAGGAACGACGAAGCAATCTCATTTTAAATAAGGCTTTAATGCAGTAGGATTGCTTTCCCGCTTTTGTTGTGGGGACATGTGGACCTCGCAATGACAAACGATAGAACTCATAAAAGGACAACAATTCATAAGCGACAATTTGAAATGCACCCTTTTTTAATGTAATCAGTTACTGTTAATCAGTAGATTTACACTACTAAAATTTGTCTGTATGAAACTCTTTTTTGTTTTATTAGTTACATCCGCTTATTCCTTACATGTGAATGCCCAAAACACCAGTATATTTAAAAGCAAGCCGTGGGAGGATTACAAACAAAAACAGCTTTTAAAAGTTTTAAAAGATAGTTTGCGAGGAAGATTCTCTCTTCCGCAAAACACTTACAATATTCCTCAGCAAAATAAAATGAGTGTTTTTAAAATACCATTACAAGGAATCTATGCGGGCAGTACTGCAAAAGGTGATATTTACACCATGCTTACCGATAATATGCCCTGCCTTGTTCCGGGTAAAGAATTTACTTACAACATGCCTGTAGCCGGCTCTTTCAATGCTGATAAAAGTGTGCTTCCAATACTAATAAAGCCTGCAGATAAAAATCCTTTGGATTTAAATAAAGGCAGCCAGGAGAAGTAACCATTTTCTTAAACCGCTCTCAATTGCCTGCAGTTTCAGCAGGAACCGGAACGACGGGCTCATATTGAATAAGAAACTTAAAACCAACAATGTAATTAGTATGCGTAACCTCTGCTTGTAATAGCAGAGGTTATTGTTTTTATAAAGTAATACAGTTTAAAGGTTGTATCAAAACCGAACACTTGCTGTATCGCAAACGTAACATCCCTTCAAACAAAACCTCTTCTTCTGCTCTGCTAACCAGTAAGTTATAAAAATGGCATGTTGTTAATGACTCAATGACCAATGAATGACTCAATCACCAAATCACTCAATCACCAAATCACCAAATCATTCAATCACAAAATCACAAAATCAAAATCATGATCGAACTGAAACACATTTCAAAATGGCATACGCAGGGTGGTAAACCTGTTTTTATTTTAAAAGACATTAACCTGCTGATCAAGGAAGGGGAATTTGTTTCGATAATGGGACCTTCGGGTTCAGGCAAATCAACACTGTTGAACGTGATTGGAATGCTGGATGAACCTAATGAAGGCGAATACATTTTTATGGATGAAGCTGTAAATAAGCTAAAAGAAAAACAGCGCTCAAAAATATACAAGCAGAATATCGGTTTCGTATTTCAGGCGTATCATTTAATAGATGAGCTGACTGTATATGAAAATATTGAAACACCGCTGCTGTACCAGGATGTAAAATCTTCTGAGCGGAAAGCGATGGTGGCAGATATTTTAGACAGGTTTCAGATTGTTGGCAAAAAAGATTTGTTCCCGTCTCAATTGTCGGGCGGTCAGCAGCAGCTTGTAGGTATTGCCCGGGCATTGATCGTAAAACCAAAATTAATTTTGGCCGATGAACCCACCGGAAACCTTAACTCTAAACAGGGTGAAGAAATAATGGAGCTTTTTACCGAACTGAATAAAGAAGGTGTAACCATCATACAGGTAACGCATTCAGAAAAAAATGCTGAGTATGGCAGCAGAATTATTCATCTGCTCGATGGGCGCATAGAAGCATAACAGCAGGTATTGTTTGCTTGTTTTTACTTGTACAAATAACGGCATCTTCACAAACAAATGACAGCCGCAAACTTACTTTACAACAGGCTGCCGAAGCAGCTATAAACAACAACTTATTGGTTAAGCAGAGTGACCTGCAGATGCAGTCCGCCGGGGTAAACCTGAGCCAGTCGAAATCAAACATGCTTCCCGATTTGTTTGGTAATGCAAATCATGGGTTTAACCAGGGAAGAAGTATAGACCCATTCACAAACAGTTATATCAATCAGCAGATTGTGTATGGCAATTACAACGTTAACTCATCTGTTCTTTTATTCAATGGTTTTCAGTTAAAAAACCTGGTAAAGCAAAATGCGCTGACTTATGAAGCGAATAAAATGGATTTGCAGCAAACAAAGGATAATGTAACCTTAAACGTAATTCTCGCCTACCTTCAAATACTGAATAATGAGGAGCAACTGCAGCAGTCGATCAACCAGGCCGGGGTAACGAGGAGGCAGGTAGAGCGGTTAAATGTAATGAATGAATCAGGCGCTGTTCCACCGGCACAGTTGTATGATTTAAGAGGTCAGCTTGCAAATGATGAACTGGCGATCATTACCAACCAGAATGCACTGGATGGCGCAAAACTTACTTTGTCGCAACTGATGAATGTACCTTATCGAAGCGATTTATCGGTTGAAAAAATAATCGCTGATACTCTGACCCTGCATTACGACAATGATCCGCAAGCTTTGTATGGTATTTCCGTTCGTGAGTTAGCGATTGTAAAAGCAGCCGACCTGAGAACACAAAGCGCACAAAGAAGTGTAAAGGTAGCCAGGGGTCTTGCTTATCCTATAATCGGCTTAAGCGGCAGCTTTAATACCAATTATTCAAATGCTGCCACTAAAGATATTATTACCGGCACACAGGATGTTGCCTCGGGTGATTATGTAAATGTGAATGGCTCAAAGCTGCCTGTGATGACGACGCAAACAAACTTTACAGAGCAGAAGATCAGTTATGGATCGCAGTTCAATAACAACTACAATACATCGTTGTACCTTAGCATTCAGATACCTATTTTAAATAAGTTTAGAACAAAAAACCAGGTTGCCCTTGCTAAAATCAATTTGAGAAATGCAGAAGTAACGGCAGCCACCGTAAAGACTCAATTAAGCCAAAACATAGAACAGGCTTATTTCAATATGACTGCATCGGTTGATAAGTATAAAACGCTGCAGCAGCAGGTTGCAGACTTTTCAGAATCATTCAGAACGGCCGAAATAAGGTTTAATGCAGGCGCCATTAACCAGGTCGATTACCTGATCGCAAAAAATAATGTTGACAGGTCG
>CAXUMK010000355.1:0-5256 GCA_964251885.1 uncultured Segetibacter sp.
CCTTACCTCTACCAAATGTATAGTTGTCGTGTCGTAAATAAAGCCTGTTTTTTGCGGCGGGAATGTAGAGTCAGGCCCATTGAATGAATAAGACCACCGGTCAGAAATTACAGCGCTCCTGTTTGGTAGCCTTTTTAATAAATTAGTAAAAGCTGTATCATTCGACACTTCTTCTACGCCAAGTACATCCAGGTTAAGCTTTTGTATTACAGTAGCGATGTTAGTGATCTGGGTTGCAATTTTAGCCTGGGTAGGATTGTTTGTAGAGTTGGAACCAAAGAAACTCAAATTGTAACATCCTGCATCAAAGGTTTCAGCTTTAGGATACGAGGTTCCTGTTAAATCCACATTCATAGAATCCAGGCCTGTTCCTGTAAATCTTATCAGACCTTCTACTTTCAAAGCTCTCAAAACAGGGGAAAACCTGGCAAAAATTTTTACTCCCGTCTGTGCTGCATCCGAAGAGATAATGACGCTGTCAGTATAAGCAACACTGTCAGCAGATAGCTGATAACCTGCAGGCGCTGCTAAAGTAATATTTCCATATCCGGCAGCTTTTACAACAAAAGGTAAACCGCCGGTATTTGTTCCAACAGTGGCTTCGCCAAAACTTAGCATTGTTGGGTTAACTGTTATTAATGTTGTTCTGTCAGTTACACTTACATCGTCTAAAGTCCATCTTGCTGCTCCTAATTCATCTGATGAGGTATATTTAAAAGCGATGTAAACTTTTGAGAAACTTTTATAGGCTGATAGGTCCACTCCGTCGGTTAATGTCCAGGTATTGGTTAAAGCAGGAAAATTGGCATTCAGGTCTGTCCAGGTTGCTGAGTCAGGATCGCTGCTTCCATCATAATTGGAAGACACCAACGCCTGTAAAGTGGGACCTGAAAATTCGCCCCGGCTCCAAAAACTTAAAATAGGCAGATTAAGAGAACCTATTAATAAAGGAGGTGAAATCAACCAGTCTTCATTTTCCACAGCTCCACCCGAATAACCATTTATATCTACACCGTTTGTATTGTTTCTGCCAAAGGTAGAGCAGGCCCACTTTTGCGCACCTGTTACACTATAAGATAAAAACCCTGAACCAGGCGTTCCGGCCGAAGAGCAACTGTCAAAATTAAAGGTTAGGTTATTAGCGTTAATCCCATCGCCTGTCAGGGTAATAATTTGGTTTGAAGCGCTTTGGCTACTGTGTGTTATCGTTCCTGAAAAAGTACCTGTAGAAGAAGGAGAAAACTTTACAAATATTGTTTTGGCAGCAGATACATCTGAAGCCGGAACGATAAGTGAAGTGCTATATGTACCATTTAATGAGTCTGATAATGAATAAGGGCTGGTAGCCGTGATGGTTAGTGGTCCGGCTAAGTTACTTCCGCTTACTGTATAGGTTTTAACCGATGATCCACCACTTGCAGTGGAAGGAAAATTGATAAAAGAATTGCTGAGAACAATGTTGGGAGCAGAGGCCGAAAGCGCAGTAGCTCCTGAAAATTTCACATTATCAATACTAAAAGTTCCACCGGCAGCTTCTGCATTCCAGCCATAAAACCTGAAGGTAACAGGCGTTGAAAAATTTGTAAAAGAAGCGAGGCCTGTCAATACTACCTTGCTTCCGTTTTCTGCTACGGTGGAAGCATCAGATACCTGGAAAATGTTTCCTGAAACGACCTGCAGGTTTGCAGCAGCCGGTTCAATAACTGCGGGAAGGTTGGCGCCAAAACTATCAGCGCCTGATCGTACTGCATATTGCCGGATACCCGTACCCGAACGTTGTAGTGTAAAAGTTATAGAGTCGAGCGATACGGTGTAATAAGTTTGTGGGGTTATGGTTACCTGGTAATACTGCCCCGTATTGATTGATCCTGTAAAAGTGTTGCTGCCATTGGTAGCTCCTAAAGGCCAGCCAACAAAGCTGAAACGACCGGAGGCATTTGGGTTTGCACCCATTGCATTTGGATTGCCTGCCGGCGATATTGCTGAAAAACTGCTGAAAGTGATACCTGTAGTAGTGGGTACGGGAGTAGGATCAGTTCTACCCGAAGTGGTGCTTACGCCGGCAAAATTATAGGTAGCAGAAAAGCTTTGTCCGGTTCCTTTTGCGGCATCAAAAAATACCAAAAGTAAAAATGCAAATTTTAGTAAACCTGTTTTCATAAATACTGATTATTCTGCAAAAAAAAGGGATTTAAAACAATTGCAAAATGAACCTTTTATTAACAGGCGCAAGACTGACTTTTTTAAAGACTTTCGCTTTAGTCCCTTTTTTTGTAACGATGCTCCTTAAAAGGTCGTTTTTTTCTTAAACAGCATCCGGAATAGTGAAGTATTGTGTGCAAAGCATTAATGCAGGTAAAAAAGTGAGTTGGATTTTTTTGAGCCGGGCAGGGTTACTATTATGAGGCATACTTGCGTCGCACTCTTGTACTTTTTTCCTTTATTCGGCAAAGTCACTAATTTATCCCTTGCGAAGTATAAATTGCAGACATAAAATACAATTCTATTTCAAGTTTGAAATACCAGGTCTACGTTATTGAACTCTCTAAGCGGGTATTTACTGAAAATACAAGGTTTCGTGCCGCAAATCCCCAATTTAATGGAGTGCTGGAATGTCTTTATGTAGGCATGACAAGTAAAACGCCTGCAGAACGCTTTAAGCAACATAAAACCGGATATATAAATAAAAAGGGTGTTAAACTCTCAGCTTATCTGCCTCAGAAATATGGCATATACCTGCGCCCAAGTTTGTACGATCACATCAATGCAAAGTCAATGAACAGACAAGAGGCTTTAAAAATGGAGGAAAAACTTGCCTGGGATTTACGAAAACAAGGTTACGCAGTATGGTTTAATTGACCTACACTGGTAAAGAAATTGTACTACAGTTGTCAAGGGATATAAGATACTCCCCGGCTTGTCAAATAGAGAATGAAAAGTAAAAGAGTGCGACGCAACGATGACTAATAGTAGTAATACAGCTCGGTTCAAAAAAACTCTCCTCACTTTTATATCCCGGAAAGAAGAGTGATAAGATCTGTTTTTGATTGTAAAATGTGTTGCAGAAATGAGGGAACGGTTTTGGTAATTTTTCTGTTGCTGTTATAATTTGAACAGCTTTTTTAAAACGGTAAATATTATAATCACTTCTAAAAAGGAGACCTTATGTTAGCAATGAATTATCGTGGGCCTTTCAGAATTAGGGCCGACCGTAACAGGCCAATGCCTGAAATTTTGCATCCGCAGGATGCTATAGTGCGTGTAACCCGCTCCTGTATTTGCGGTTCTGATCTGCATCTGTACCACGGCCTTGTACCAGATACACGTGTGGGTATGACATTCGGCCATGAGTTTACAGGCGTTGTGGAAGAATTAGGTTCTGCAGTTGACAACCTGAAAGTAGGCGACCATGTAATGGTTCCCTTTAATATTGCCTGCGGTGTCTGCCCATTTTGCCAGCAAAAATTGTTTGGCAATTGTCATGAGTCCAACCCCGAAGCAACGGCGGTTGGAGGCATATTTGGTTATTCGCATACAGCAGGCGGATACGATGGCGGACAGGCAGAATATGTAAGGGTTCCGTATGCGAATGTCGGTCCTACTGTTATTCCACAAGGAATGGATTTGGATGACGCGGTATTACTAACCGATGTAGTACCAACGGGATACCAGGCGGCTGAAATGGGCGGTATTAAAAAAGGAGATACTGTAGTGGTATTTGGCGCAGGCCCTATAGGAATAATGGCGGCAAAATGTGCGTGGCTGTTTGGTGCGGGCCGTGTTATCGTTATTGATCATATTGATTACCGGTTAGAATTTGTAAAACAATATGCACAATGCGAAGCCTATAACTTTAAAGAACCGGGAGATGTAGTAGAGTTTTTAAAGCGTACTACAGGCTGGTTTGGCGCCGATGTATGTATCGACGCTGTTGGCGCCGATGCTGCAGGCGATACATTTCAAAGTCTTGTTGGCCGCAAATTACCACTTACCGGTGGCGCAGCAACAGCATTGCACTGGGCTATTAACTCCGTTAAGAAAGGTGGTATTGTTTCTATTGTAGGTGTTTATGGTCCGCTTGATACACTTGTACCAATTGGTAATGTAGTTAATAAAGGAATTACCATCAGGGCTAACCAGGCATCGGTTAAACGCCTTCTTCCAACCCTGATAGATCATGTGATGTCGGGGCGGCTCAATCCTAAAGAGATCATTACACACCGCCTTCCTTTGGAGGAAGTAGCAGAAGGATACCATATTTTCTCAGCTAAACGCGATGGCTGTATTAAAACAGTTCTTATTCCATAGCATGCCAATGCCTAAAAAATTAATATTATGAACAGTAAAGCAGAACCAGATAAAATGATTGAAGCTGATAATGACAGAAGGATCGCAAATAGCCCTAAAGACCATATAAAAGGCTGGGGCATAGATGCTAATCCTGAAAATGATCCTACGTACCCGATCAAAGAATGGAACGGGGCCGATTATCAGCGCTTTAATTACGACAAGCCACAACAACAGCAGCCAATCACTGTTGAAATTTTACATTCTACAGAACGGCCGGGCGTATCACGCGTATTTGGTACGTCTACACCTCCGAGTGGTTTAAGCGGAATGATACGCAGATGGGCATTTAAACATAGTGAGTCTACTTATTTACATTGGGTGCCGCTGGTATTGGCCGATCGCATAAATGCAGTGGAAGGATATATCGATGATTTTAAACACGGCATTATACCAAATCCTTTTGCAGAGCGGGGCTGGACAGCGGAGTGGAAGTATAATAAGAAAGGTGTTGTAGCAACCCTGGCAATAGGATTAGGTGTAACTGCTGCAGCAATTCTGCTTCTGCAACAGAAAAATAAAAGTGGGTCGGGCAAGAAGAGATAAAAGATACTGAACCAACTCCATCGATTTAATTTTTTTGGAGACCCCTAGTTGGTTTAAGTGTTTCGAAGGAGTTGTTTGTACAGTGATAGCGGGAATAAATTAAAGCCGTTGGTATAAAAGCCGGCGGCTTTTTTGTTATACTTCCCGCCGCGTAAAAACGTGCAGTGATTTTTTGGAGCCAAGCTGCATTACTACTATTTTACATCGTTGCGTCGCACACTTTTACGTTTTATTCTTTATTCGGCAAGCCAGGACGTTATTTGTATCGCTTGACAACTGTAGTAAAAAGTACAGGAAGTAGAAATTAAAGCCGTTGGAAAAAAGCCGGATGGCTTTGCCCGACAGGCCTGAAAATGAGTGAGA
>CAXUMK010000356.1:0-3023 GCA_964251885.1 uncultured Segetibacter sp.
CGGCCGAAGTAGGAAGCATTTTTAAGAAAGGCTCAACTATTTCTGCAGCTATGGGCGGTTGCCAGGCAGAAATCGGCGTGTCGTCTGCAATGGCTGCGGCAGGATTGACAGAAGTAATGGGCGGAACGCAAAGGCAGGCTTTGATGGCTGCAGAAATTGCGATGGAACATCACCTGGGAATGACCTGCGACCCAATAGGCGGACTGGTGCAGGTGCCGTGTATCGAAAGAAATACGATGGGTGCAATTAAAGCCATTACTGCATCACAGCTTGCGCTGCAAAGCAGTCCTGATTATGCTAAAGTGTCTTTGGATAAAGTAATTGCCACCATGTGGAATACCGCCCTGGATATGAACAGTAAATACAAGGAAACTTCAGACGGCGGCCTTGCCATACAATTGCCGCTTAGCTTGAGTGAGTGTTAATGGCTTAATGGTTTAATTGCTTGATGGCTCGACGACTTGTTTGGATGACTTATTGACTCAATGACCTATTGACTTAATGCCTCAATGCCTTAATGACTATTTTCTTCACCATTCATTCCTGTATTCTTCAGTAACGTCGCCTTCATATTTTACGCCGTAAGTTTCTGCGGCATACTTTATAAACCCGGCTAATTCTTCTCTTTCACTTATGTCTATAAAGCCATCATTTTCCATGTTTAGTTTATCAAATGCTTTTACGGCAATCTCAATTGCTTTCCATATTTCAAATGTCTCTTTGGCTTTTGATAAATTATGCAGATAAGTGTCTAATATTTTATCACTCCTGGCAATCCTCTCGGTGGTGAACAGTTCTTCACCTTCTCTCATTCTTTCTGTCCACAGAAAGGTCGGTTTTTGTTTTACTAAGCTCTGCATATTTATTATTTAAAGTTCTGATAGTTATACGCATGCAGTGTTAAAAGTATGCATTTAAGCTTTTAAAATCAATATTTAGGTAAGATGCCAACAAGCAGAAAAAGTGATTGTTCGGGCTTTCTTTGTATTACATCTAAGCGAAATTGTCTGAAAGGTTTATAGAACGTAATTTGTACCCGTTCTGTTATGTTTAAATTGATGGATTTGCTTAGTTCTACTTTGCCACGTTTTAGTATTTGTAGTTTTTTTGGTAACCGTCAGTTGTTTTTTATGGCAACTCCGGTTGTGTCACACCCTTGTGCCGTATCTTTTTATGGCAACTTTTTATAAAATCACCAGAACAGTAAGGGAAGTTGTTAATTGAAAGATTAAGCAGAAAGGGGAAGTATTATTTTAAAAGTCTTTGCTCAGGAAAGAAAAAATAGTACAAGTGAGTGACACAACGATGCTGAATAGAGAAATAGTGCCGGTATCATAAATATTTCAACATACCTTTTTAAGCCTTCTTCTTCAGCTTCGATTTTCCAAAAAGTATCATTCCTGTTATAAGACCGGCTGCAAGACCAGTTACGATTACTGACTGTATCAAGTTTTTTTTACGGGCATCTTTGTCGGCATCAGAGTTCCAGCCACCATGAATGCTGGTGCCGAAATTAGCGGGAGCAAATAGATTTCCGCTGGTTGCCGGTGCGGGGTCACCTTTTTCAAAATAAGTTTTAATAGTCTTTGCAGTTACTTTACGGCTCACGGCGGGCAGCAGAAAATGAGCCAACCTCAAAAAGGTCGCAACACTTCCTATTGTTACAGATTGTTTAGGACGTTGTGCTGCCGCAACGATCGCTTTGGCAACTAACTGAGGATCATAAACAGGTGGCGCAGGTTTTAAAATCGCACCTGAATAATTTGCCGCATGCTGTATACCCGGCGTATCTAAAAAAGCAGGAAAAAGATCACAAATATGAATGTTTGGATACTCGCCTAATTCTCCACGCAATGACTCTGAGTAACCGCGTAAACCAAATTTACTCGCGCTGTAACCGACACCATAAGGAACAGGAAACCAGCCCCCAACAGAAATATTGTTGATGAGAACACCGTATTGCTGCTGCTTAAAATAAGGTAACACAGCATGTGCTCCATGCAGGTATCCCATCAGGTTTGTTCTTATCACCTGGTCGTGTACTTCTATCGGGGTTTCTGTAAATTCTCCTGCTGCAAGCACACCCGCATTATTCACCCATACATCAATTGACCCTCCAAATTCTGCAGCCTTTGCAGCTAAATTTTTCACGGCTTCGGCATCGGTAACATCGGTTTTTACAGCAAGCGCCAAAGCGCCCATTTCTCTGCATGTTGCCTCCGTTTCGTCCAGTGCCTCCAGGTTTCGCGCAGCTAATACTATTTTTGCTCCGTAACGAGCAAATTCTATAGCCGCTGCACGGCCAGCGCCACTTGATGCGCCGGTTATAACAATTGTTTTTTCATGTAAAGGACGATAATTCATAGTTGCACGTACAGAAGCAAAAGTTTTCATATTTAAACAGTTATAAGATACCTTGTAAATAAGTGTGCCAGTGGAAGCTGACGATTTAAAGCCCGGTTTTAAAAGTGTTTTTTACAAAAGAGATGATAAACAGAAAAATAAAAAAATGGGGAATTGTGGCAGCTATAACTGCTGCATTCATTGCACTTATAGAAGCGTTGTTCTTAGAAAAGTATTTCTTTGAGGTTAAAAGATATAGTATCGGGAAAAAGGATAGCAGCAAAAAAATAAAGATAGTATTCCTGACCGACCTGCATTTTAGAAAATCGCTTTGGTCTTTTCATAGAAAACTGGTGCGAAAAATAAACGAATTGCATCCCGACCTTATCGTGATTTCGGGTGATGTGATAGATGAGGATGGAATGTATGCACCTGCAAAAGAGTTTTTTAGCTTACTTACTTTTTCAATTCCTAAAATGGGCATTATGGGAAACCATGATCATAAAAGCAGGGTAAGAACAGAAACATACAGGCAACTGTACGGGCAGAATAATGGCTGCTTACTTATAAATGAATCTAAGGCAGTAACTATTGGCAATACCCGCCTTATGATTACAGGTGTAGATGATTTTATTGAAGGAAATGCTTCTTTTGCAAAGGCGGTTAAGAACGTCGGAAGA
>CAXUMK010000356.1:3033-5246 GCA_964251885.1 uncultured Segetibacter sp.
TATCCTGTTAATTCATAGCCCACTGCAGCAGGAAACCATTTTACAGGAAATAAAGGAATTGAATCATTTTAGAAATGAGCATGAAAAGCTGCATATTCAATACATTTTTGCAGGGCACAATCATGGCGGCCAGGTTTGTATTTTAGGGTATGCGCCTATTTTACCTAAGAAGGCTGGAAATTATTTAAAGGGCTGGTACAACAGTGAAGCGCCTTTTTTGTATCTCTCCAAAGGTTTTGGTACATCTACACTTCCCTTTCGCTTTGGTGCAAGGTCGGAGATGACCGTTTTTGAGATGGGAGTGTAGGAATTTTTTGTTTATCTGTGCCTGGTGGTTTTTAACAACCATTCCCTACTCAAGATGAACAACAAGGTTAAGATCGAAGATGTAGGAATCAAAAAGCGAAAATGGAAGTCTGAGGAAGGCTTCTTTTTTGTTTAGAGGTGTTAGTTAAACCTTTTATGCGTGTTCTAAAATAAACTCTGCATCTATTTTCAGTTCTTTGTGTATTCCCTTTAAAAATTTAATATCAGGTTTTTGTTTACCATTTAAAATCAAGGATAGTTTTGTCTGACTTAATTTTAATCGTTTGGCTAATTCAGCTTGATTTAATCTATGCTCATACATTCCTAATTCAATCATACCAACGAGCGTCTTAGGTTGCTCTATGGGGTGTAATTTACGTTCATACTCCTGTGCATCTTTTCCAAGTGTAATTACCTCATTTATTTCAAACTGAGACAAATTACCTTCACCCTTATTCATTAGATCGTACACTCTCTTCTGAATTTCTTTGAATTCTTTTTCTGAAGTAATCATTTTATTAAAGTTTTATTAAAGGTTAATTTTTGAACTCAACTTTCTTAGCATCCACTTTATCATACTGTTTATGTGTACCAATAAAAAGCACATACACAGTTCTTACATTAAAATGAATCATTGCTATTACCCTGTAATGATTTCCCATTATATTAAACACATACCGATCATTACCTACAAAATCAACTGTGTTAAAAACATCTCTCAATTCATTTAAACCTGCAAAATCACCTTTATCCATTATAGTGTACCAATTGTTAAATGAATCTGCTACAATTTGATTGCACTTAGATTTCTTGATAAAGCTTTTAATAGTATCGTAGGTAAAAATTACCATCTCAGTTGATTAGAAATTAAAGATGAAAGATAAAACTACTTTTAGATCTTCTAAATATTATTTAGATTTTATTAATTTTAAAATTAACTTTCCTTGATTATTGAATTAAAGGTTTGTACCTCGTTTTAATCTTGCAGCATAAAGGATCGCAAAACATTGTAATGTTTAGGGAAGGTAGCATGCCTTCCTTTTTTTGTTAGTGAAATTTATGGCAATTCAAAAACTTGTGTTAAAGAGACAACAGGAGCTTCAACATTTATATTGTAATCAAACTTAGATAACATATAAACGAAATTAAAAAAGCCTCTGATAATGAGGCTTTTACAATAGCTTTTTATAAGTATTTTACAAACTTTTACTCTTCTTCAATTTATCCTTAAACACTTTCTCAAATTTTTCAAGCTTGGGTTGTATTACATAACGGCAATACATTTGTCCTCCGTTTGAGTTATAATAATTTTGGTGGTAATCTTCTGCCGGATAATAATTTTTGAGAGGTTCGATGGTAGTAACAACAGGATTTGGCCAGGCACCTGACTTATTCAGTTCTTCCTTATATTTTTCAGCAATTCTTTTTTGTTCGTCATTGTGATAAAAAATAGCGCTGCGGTACTGCGGTCCATGGTCGTTACCCTGCTGGTCAACTGTGGTAGGATCGTGGGTTTTCCAAAATACGCTGAGTAATTCATCAAACGATATTTGTTTAGGATCGTATACAATCCGGCAAACTTCTACATGTCCGGTAGTTTTACTGCAAACCTGTTCATAAGTTGGGTTGGCAATATGTCCGCCGCTGTATCCGCTGGTAACTTTTAATACACCATCCAATTGTTGAAAAACCGCTTCTACGCACCAGAAACAACCGGCGCCGAAAGTGGCCGTATCTGTTTTTATACTTGTCATATTATTTAAATTTACCGTACTCATAGTCGAAGACTGTTTCTGAGTACATGAGATGAGCATGATGGCTGAAAACAGGTTGCTAATCAAAAAAGACCTCATATTTTTATCGCTTTTGCTATCATTTGCCAGACTGTTTATCTTTTAGATGACTTC
>CAXUMK010000357.1:0-5244 GCA_964251885.1 uncultured Segetibacter sp.
TCATTGCCTTGCCTACTTCCTCCATTGTCAATACATTTTTTGGTGAAAAAGCTTTAATGATCTTAACGATAAATTTATAGATTGCTTTCCAGTTTTTCTGACCAGCAAAAGGCAACATGGCTCCTGGCCGAAAATTATATACTGCCTTAAAGGATAGTTTCATCAAATCATTTTCTGTTTTGCCTTTTACGCGTGCCCACATTAGTCTGCCTTTTTCGCTGCTGTCTGTATGACTGCCGGAGACATAGTTAAAAACCATATTGCTGTTTATTTCAAGCAATGCTTTGGCGAAAGCAAGTGTTGTATTGTAAGTCAGTTGCGTGTACTTATCTTCTTTCATACCTACCGAACTTACACCCGAGCAGAAAAAACAGGCATCATACCCTTTTATATCTTCCGCGAACTTATTAAGTTGAAAGAAATCAGGAACGATCAATTCTTTTAGTTTGGGGTGCTGTAGTTCGTAATGCCTGCGGTTGATAATCAGCACCTCACTTACTTTTGCGTTTTGCAAACATTCAAACAACACACCTTCGCCAACCATGCCAGTGGAGCCTGTGATGATTACTTTTATATTGGTCATGTAGGTTTTCTTTTGGTGAAGGTCGGGAGAAAATTGCTCAGTGGCTACCAATGAGTCGGAATTTGAATGATATAAACATCTCCTCAAAACATTGCCATTTGCGCTGGCTTTGCATTCAATTCTGCTTTATCAAAAAAATAAACACGTCCATGCTTGCCATCATAACCCGCTGTAAAATGTTTCTTATCCTGCCTGAGCCGGTCAATGGCAATAGATAGCTTAAGATTATACCGCTGAATATCTTTAAGTGGAACCTGCTGTAAAATATTGAACTCGCTGCCGAAATGAGAAATGGCTTTTGTGTATGCACCTGCAACCTTTAAACTGTCTTCACTAAATCCCAGGATCTCTGCAAAGATTTCGGGCAGCGGCAATATATATTGAAATGGTTGAGCCTGCTTTCCTGCTTCTGTCTCAGAACGATTTGCCAACTGTTCAACACGATGTGCAACACCTACAGTCAATGGCTTTCCACACACAGGACAAATAATATTGTTTGTTTCAATTGCATCAAATGATACATTGCAATTGCGGTGGCCATCGTTAAAATATTTACCGCGCTGCGGGTAGTATTCATAAGTGCCGAGGAAGCCTTCCTTTGTTTTAACAGCATTGAACAGAGCATCATAACTCAACTCAGCATCTAACAAATTTACTTCGCGACCCAGCTTATGTGCAGAATGAGCATCTGAGTTTGAGAGCAATGTGAGCCGGTCTAATTCATCATAACGCCTGCACATCAGCGGGTCTGCCGAAAGACTTGTCTCTGCAGCGAACAATTCATTTGTTACATCTTTAAAGCATTCAAGCAAAGTGTTGTGCCCGTTCTTTGAACCAAGTGTTGAATACCAGGGCGTCCAAACATGTGCCGGAATAAAATAAGCTTTGGCAGAAATGGTAAGTATAATTTTTAAAAGTTGATGTGCGGGCAAGAAAAGTGCAGGTCTGCCATCGGCTGCAAGATCACCATATTTAGCAAGCGCTTTATTAATGTGGCGTGCTATATCAAAATCCGGCGCATATATCAAATGATGATTTTTATACTGAACATCGTGCTCAACATACTCGCAATTAACTTCGGTTGATAAACAGAAATAAACAGTTCTTCCCTGCGGTTTGATGCCTGGCAGTACACTTAATACCGGTGGTTGCTTTAGTGTATAAAAACCATTGCCCGCAGGTTGTAGTTTTTCTTCCAGTTCTTTTATCCATGCGGGATGTGTAAAGTCGCCGGCACCCACTACATCGATACCTTTTATCAAGGCCCACTGGTACATTGTTTCTAAACAAAGGTATTTGCTTGTAGCACCGGCATAATGAGAATGTGTATGGAGGTCAGCGATGAAAAACATTCAGCAAAAATACTAACATTATTAGTTCATTGTTGTCGTTGTAAATGTTGAATGAAACCACTTAATGACTCAATGGGCTCAATGACTCAATTGCCTCAATGATATAGAAGGTAATAAGGTTAGTGATCTGGGCAGATGTGTGTGTTACTAAGGTAATAAGGTTAATTGTTACCTTTTCCAGATATTTCTTCCCTTTTAGCTCGTGTCAGTGGTGAGTGGTCAGTCGTCGGTGGTAATTTATTACAATTCTTCAATCCAGATGGTAATAGTATGCGGGGCTAATTCATCACCTCCAAAGTAAGGATAGAGTTTGTAACCTTCTGCCTCTGCAGTAGTGCTTGCACGCGGCATGGTGGTCTCGTTGCCATTTAATGAAAATATGTAATTGCCTTTTTCTACTTTGATTGAGCAACTGTTTTCGGTACCGATTTCGACCGTTCCCAATTCTTTGTTGCTCATAGTGCCATTGTTATAAATGTATCCAAAAAGGCGCAGGGCATTGTCGCTCCACCGCCAGCCAAACCTTGCACTGAAATCGTGGTGCTGTGCATTGTTGTCGCTGAAGCCAAAGAGCTTGTTTATATCGTCCTGGTTACTGGCAGCAATTGTTTTATAAATGGCTGAACTATCGAACCTGACGATGAAAGACAACTGCTGGTATGTAACTGCTTCATATATACTCTTGTCGCAGTATTGCTCACCCTTTGGAATAGTGTATTTAATGAAATTGGTTGTTTTAGCAGGAGCGATCTCTGTTTTGGTGGCCGCAGTGTTGGTTACAATATTTTCCACGTTCTTCTGGCACGAGGCAAAGCTCAAGGCTGCTAAGCCTGCAATAAATATATTCTTTTTCATAGTTTTTTGGATGGTTCCTTCCAAAGAAAGAACATGAGAAAAACGAAGGGTTTTCGTAATTATTGTTTTGCAAATGCAAATGCGGATGCAGAACATTAATTTTATGGTTTATTTATACTGTTCGCTTCATGAGTTTTACGCTAACGGGACAAGTAGTGCGTTGCTGAGTAATGAACAAATTGTATAAGAGTGCGACGCAACGATGAATCATAGAAGCACAAAAGCCTGGCCCAAAAAAAACTTACTGCATTTTATGTGGCGGGCAGTATAAAAAGAAATTATTAAAAGCAAAGAAGAGTGCCGGATATAATACAGTTATTGCCCGATAATATTGCCAACCAGATAGCTGCGGGAGAAGTGATTCAACGGCCTGCAAGTGCAGTGAAAGAGTTGCTTGAGAATGCAGTAGATGCAGGAGCCACTGAGATAAAACTGATCGTAACAGATGCAGGCAAAAACCTGATACAGGTAGTGGATAATGGAAAGGGAATGAGTGAAACGGATGCAAGAATGAGTTTTGAACGGCATGCAACCTCAAAAATTTCGAATATTGAAGACCTTTTTAAAATAAAAACAATGGGCTTTCGCGGGGAAGCCCTCGCCTCTATTGCTGCCGTTGCCCAGGTAGAGCTTAAAACCCGGAAGCAGGATGAAGAACTGGGAACGCGCCTTGAAGTGGAAAACAGTATTGTAAAAAAGCAGGAGGCATGCGCCACTGCGGCCGGAACCAATATCTGTATGAAAAATCTTTTCTTCAATGTACCGGCCAGAAGAAATTTTTTAAAGAGCAATGCTGCCGAAATGCGGCACATTATAGATGAATTTATACGGGTTGCAATGGCTTTTCCGCACATTTTCTTTTCACTGACAAGTAACGGGCAACAGGTTTTTCATTTAGAATCAGGAAGCCTTAAACAAAGAATTCTGCAGATTTTAGGAACGTCTTATACTTCTAAACTGGTGAGCGTAAGGGAGGAGACAGTTTATATGAACGTCTACGGTTTTGTTGGTAAGCCCGATACAGTCAAGAAAACGCGGGGCGACCAGTATTTCTTTGTAAATAACCGGTTTATCAGGAGCGCTTATTTAAACCATGCTGTTATGAATGCCTTTGCAGAAATGATTGCAAAGGATAGTTTTCCTATGTATGTTTTATTTATAGACCTTGACCCGGCACAGCTTGATATAAATGTTCATCCTACCAAACAGGAAATTAAGTTTGAGGACGAAAGGGTGGTGTATGCGTTTGTGCAGGCAGCCGTAAAACATGCACTTGCCCAGTTTAGCATTGCACCTTCGCTTGATTTTAGCCTGAATGCCGATATACAGCAAATGGAAGCTGTGTCGAAACCGGTTACTGAAGAAAGGCTTGAAGCGGTTACTTCTTCGAACCTTTTTAAAACATTTACCCAAAAAAACCAGGCGCATAAGATTGAGGGAACTGATAGAAATGAATTGAAAAGCTGGAAAGATTTTTATGAACCCGCCAAGAAGATGATAGATGAAAGTGGGCAGTTGACAGAAAAAACAGAAGATACACAAACAAATACTTTTGAATATGCTCCGGTAAAAAAAGGGTCGCCGGTACTTACTGATGTTGCGCTTACGCAAATTCATCAGACGTATATTGCGGCTTCTTCGCAAAATGGATTTTTACTGGTGCAGCAGCAGCAGGCGCATGAAAGAGTGTTGTATGAAAGATACAGCGTCGCAATTCAAGGGAAGCAAATGCCTTCGCAGCAAAGCCTGTTTCCATCAACTATACAATTGAGTGCGGCAGATGCAGTTCTGATGCAGGAACTGTTACCCGATCTAAAAGTGCTTGGCTACCTGATAGAGCCTTTTGGCAACAATACTTTTGTAATACAGGGAACGCCTGCTGACATTTTACAGGGAAATGAGAAAATGGTGATAGAACTATTGCTTGAACAGTATAAACATTTTAGCAGCGATATTAAGTTTAGTAAACGTGAGCGGCTCGTTAGATGCGTAGCAAAACAACAGGCGATCAAAAGCGGAAAAACGCTGTCTCAAAAAGAAATGGCTGTGTTGTTGGAAGAACTTTTTAATTGCCAGACACCCAATATTACGCCAAATGGCAGTCCCACTTATCTTGAATTTACAGGTGAGTATTTAGAGAAAGCATTTCAGAAATGAGTCTGCGTTTTCTTCCTGAATACGATACACTGCATAAGGGATAAAAAGTTAAGGAGAAGTTTTTTTGAACCGGGCTTAATTACTACTATGAGTCAGATGTTGCGTCGCACTCGTGTACTTTTCATTCTTTATTCAGCAAGCTAAGGAGTCACTTGTATCTCTTAACTACTATATAGCTTCTATTTCAAAGCTGCAGCCCAGCTAAAGAACCTGTTCCAGCATCTTTACATATCCTTCAATTCCTTCTTTAATCTCATCCAGGTAAATAAATTCATCTGCTGTATGGCTTAGTGCACT
>CAXUMK010000358.1:0-5221 GCA_964251885.1 uncultured Segetibacter sp.
TAAGGCAGGCGCATAAGGCAAGTATGAATTTTGAGATTGCTGATTTGGTGATTTCGGGATTAGTAAACAGAGCAGTTGATAATACTTCAAAAGAAGTGGTGCAACAGCGGTTAAAAGACGCTGTGCTTTTTTTAGATGAAACCTCAGTGCTTACCATTCATAGTTTTTGCCAGCAAACACTTACAGAATTTGCATTTGAAACCAACCAGCTTTTTGGCTCCGAAACACTTAAAGACATGGTTTCACTAATTGAAAGTGAAGTGAATAAATTTTGGCGGCAGCACATTACAACCATGAACGTAAACCTGCTGGGGCAGTTGATAGAACATGGCTTGTGCAGGAAAGACATTGTTTCAGTGATACGGGAACATATCTCCGGCAAAAAATATTTTGAATACGACGAAAACGAAAGCTATTCGATTTGTGATGAAGACCAGGTAAGCTTTTCAACAACGATTAAAGAACTCGCCGAAAAGGACAAGGAAATTAAAGCATGCGTTTATGACCATATCAGAAACAATGCTGACCATCTTAAATATGTAACAGAAGCTAACAAGTGGGCTAAGACAAGTCTGTTGCATCTTGTTGATACACCTGAAGAGTTTGTGAACGTAGTGGTTAGTAAAAAAGGCACCGCATATATTGACAAGTTATATGGAAACATTCTGGCGCAATACGGCGAATGCGATGAACTGGTTGAAGAGAAAAATGACCTTCTTCAATCGGTTATCAATAAAATTTACTGCCATGCCATTGGCACCGTTACAAAAGCGGTTGATAGGTACAAGCAACGCAACAGCTTGCTCGGTTTCGACGATATGATTGTGAACCTACACAAAGCAATTGTTCACGACGGCAATAAGAATCTTATCAGTCAGTTGCAGCAAAAATACAAAGCAGTATTTGTAGACGAGTTTCAGGATACCGATAAGCTGCAGTATGAGATTTTTCATACCACTTTTAGCAGTAGTCAGAATATTTTGTTTTACATCGGCGACCCAAAACAATCTATTTATGCCTGGAGAAAGGCCGACATCTTCACCTACTTTAAAGCATTTGACGAGGTCAGCAATAAATATGGAATGAATGTAAATTACCGTTCATCGGTTCCCTTCATTCGGGCTATGAACCTGTTCTTTAAACCTCATGCTGATTTTGATACTTTTTATTTCAATGGTCAGGAACATTCAATCAATTATAACCATGTCGATTCTCCTTCAGACAATCAAAAAGGGGTATTGTTATATCACGGGCAACCAGATGTTCCTATAACCATTTATGGAAACAGGAATAATGAGGAGATCGCAGAAACAGTTACGGCACAAATTATCAACCTGCTCGAAGGTGAAAATTTTACGATCGCTGAAAAAGGAAGTTCACGAAGAATAAGACCTTCAGACATTGGTATTTTGGTAAGAAAAAACAAACAGGCAATTGCCGCAAAAGCTTGTCTGGCAAAGCGTGGAATTCCTGCTGTTACTATCGACGATACCAAAATTTTACAATCAGAAGAAGCAGTGTATGTGCTGTACCTTTTAGAAGCTTTGATTGACCTTAACCGGTCAGCCATCAATAAGGCTTTACTGTCTCCTTTTACCGGTTACGATACCAAAGCAGTGCTGTCGCTAAACGAAGAAACAGTTTTAAATGACTTTCGTGAATACAAAAACATCTGGGATAAAGACGGCGTGTACAGCGTGCTGATGAAGTTTATTACCGACTACCAGGTTAGGGCGCTGTTGTTACATCATCACACAGAAAATGGTGAAAGAATCATTTCCAACCTTTTCCAGGTTATTGAAGTGCTGCATAAGGTGCAGTCAGAAAAACAGTTTTCGGCACTTGAACTGGTAAGCTGGCTAAAACGAGGAATAGATGGTATGCAAACCGAAGGCGATGAGTTTGAACAACGGGTAGAAAGCGATGAAGAAGCAGTGAAAATTGTAACGCTGCACAAGAGCAAAGGATTGGAATACAACATTGTCTTTGCCCCTTTTCTTGACCTCGACACAAAAATTCATTTCCGCTTTTGCAGTTTCAGGGATATTGAAACAGGCGATTATATTTTTGCAGACAGTCAGCACCTAAATCCGGAGCAACAGCAAATCGTAGATGAACAAACCGAGCAGGAAAACAGGCGGCTTATTTATGTTGCCATTACACGTGCTGTGTACAAATGCTACCTCAACAAAAGTCTTGCAAGTTATTACAAAGACTCCTCGCTGGCACCCTTTGTAGCTTCTCTTAAAGGAGCCGATCCTGCGCTCATCAGTTTTAAAGAACCACCGGCTATTCCCGATATATATTATTATTCAAAAGCAAATCAATCACCGGCTGCAAATAATAAGACGACTGTCAATTTCCATCTTTCAGAGGTAAACTGGAGAAAGATGAGTTATACTTCGCTTGCCGCTGCGCATGCTGCAACATCCAAAAACAATTCGACCAGGTCCGTTGATGAGTACGACCATTTTGTTTTTAAGCAACTCATTAAAGGCAATAAAACGGGCATCCTGCTGCACGATATTTTTGAAAACGCTGACTTCACTAATAGCCTGTACTGGAACTATTCAATACAAAGCGCTTTAAAGAAGTTTTTGCCTACACATCGTGAAGAATATGCTGTTATGCTGTTTCAATTATTACAACAAGTGACCAAAGCAACCATTGAAGTGGGCGGCAGTTGCTTTACCCTTGCAGACGTACCTGCCGAAAAACGATTAAATGAATTAGAGTTTGATTTCAACGTTCCTGTATTCAATCCCTCAATCCTCCATTCGTTTGAACAAAGCGACAGCCGCATAAACGTGAAATATTACGAATCGCTCGAAGGCATCATGAACGGTAAAATGGATATGTTCTTCGAATACAACGGCAGGTACTACATCCTCGACTGGAAATCAAACTTTCTCGCCGATTCTCTTGAATACTATCAAAAAGAACTGCTGCCCGAAGCGATGAGCGAGAACAATTATCATTTGCAATACCTGCTTTACACAGTTGCTGCTAAAAAATACCTTGAAAGCCGCTTACCCCATTTTGATTACGAGGAACATTTCGGCGGTGTCATTTACCTGTTTGTAAGAGGCGTAAGAGAGGATGCAGACAGCGGGGTATTTACGCACCGTCCGGCTGCAGAAAAGATTGAGATGCTTGAAAGAATGCTGAGTAAGCAAATTGCGGTGTAAGCAGTTGAACGCAAAAACTTCTTCGTAATTAGTGTTTTTTGTTTTTATAAATCCCCTACTTTTGCTGCCCCTGCGGATGTGGCGAAATTGGCAGACGCACCAGACTTAGGATCTGACGCCGCGAGGCATGTAGGTTCGACCCCTATCATCCGCACCAACGGGGAAGCTAAAACTTCCCCGTTTTTTTATGACTTGCATTTTGATAGTCTTCTTTAAAAACCAAGAGCGCATAAAAAAACGCCTCCAGGGAGACGTTCCTTTTAAATGTTACATGTTGACGGTTATTCCGCTTCTGCCACTACTTCTTTCACCTCTGGTATCATACGCTTCATCATACCTTCAATGCCGGCCTTAAGTGTAATCATGCTTGATGGGCAGCCACTGCAGCTTCCCTGCAGCATTAGGTTTACCACACCATCGTCATAGCTTTTAAATTGTATAGCGCCGCCATCCATCTCTACAGCAGGCTTTACATAATTTTCCAAAAGCTCTTTTATACGTTTTACCACGTCATCATCGTCTGCGCTTATATTGTTGGTTGCATCAGATTTCTGTACGACTATTTCTTCTTCATTTATTACCGGCCCTCCGTTTTCAAGATAGTCTTTCAAAAACTGCTTGATGGTAGGTATCACATCCTGCCAGTCGTCGGTATCCTGCGTCTTGGTAAGGGTTACGAAATTGCTGGCAATAAATACGCTTTTAATAAATGGAAAACTAAAGATCTCTTTAGCTAAAGGAGAAGGTCCGGCGGCATTTTCGTCTGGAAAATCTATGCTCTTTCCGGGGTATAAAAGTTTGTTTGCTACAAACTTCATGGTTTCCGGGTTGGGAGTCATTTCTGTATATATACTTATTACGGGGTTGCCTGTCTTAATCATAATTAAATTGTTTTACTCGCTCTGCAAAGGTAATATACAGCATTCAGAATAAAAGCGTTTGCTTTTGATGACATGTGAACAAAACCTTTAAATTTTCTCAATTCGAAAGATTGCAGGTATAAATGGATATAAAGTAAAGGGTATTGCCGTGCAACACCCTTTCTAAGAATACCAGACAAAACAGGAGTGAATAATTTAAAAGTTACAGAAATTATGCCTTTCGTCAAAAAAAGAAATTAATAAGATAAGTAATTCTACTCTGCTATGTGTTCGTATTTGTAGTTTTTTGGTAGCCGGCATTTGTATTTTATGGCAGCTCCGGTTGTGTCACACCCTTGTACTGAGTCTTTTTATGGCAGCTTTTGAAATACATGAGCGGTTTCTCTTAAAGCTCCTTATGTGCTTCCTGCGCATTGGAGATTCCTACAGAGACAATAGCAACTTCTAATGGACATTTTATAACTATCCAACTTTCTTTTCTATAAAAGGTTACCATGCGTTGTTACAATATGAGCTGAGGGTATGCCTCTTCAGTACCTTGCCACCATTAGCGTGAAATTACAACAGCGGGATATGTTCCGAACCTACGGTTCTTTATTGTTATTCTCTTCTTTTTATCAACGGATTGAAATCCGTTGTTATAATATGAACTGAGGCTATGCCTCTTCAGTACCTTGCCCCGTTGGCTTGTTATAAAGAAGGGCGGAAAGGTATTGGCAATTGCAGAGCCATAGGCTCGGGTTGATTTTGTAACAACGGATTTTAATCCGTTGTAAATATATGCGCCTCGATTGCAGAGCCGTTAGGCTCGTTTCATTTTTATATCGGCTTATTTCCAAAAGGGTCTTCATAGCAAAGCAATTGTGTTACGATGAGACCCCCGAAAAGTTCGGAGCAACTCTGCGCTGTCAGCAATGCCCGAGTCCCGCAAGGCTCTTAAAGGAAGAACCAGCAGGACGGCAGAATTTATGAACAGCATACAAACCCTATTACCTTAGTAACGCAACATATCTACTCCAAAATAACTAACCTTATTACTTTATTACCTTATATCTCACGATTTTTTTCAAGAATGGAAGGAGTGCAGTTCTGAGTTATCAAAACAAAATGAGTATAAAGATTGTGGTATTCTGTTCATGACTTAATGATAAG
>CAXUMK010000359.1:0-5175 GCA_964251885.1 uncultured Segetibacter sp.
ATTACTACTATTTTACATCGTTGCGTCGCACACTTGTACTTTTCATTCTTTATTCCACAAGACAAAGAGTCACTAATTTATCCTTTGAAAACTATATCTGTTCTGCGAACACATCCATCTGTCATTACTTTTTAATTTTTCCTTTTGCCTTTCTCATTCAGGTTTTGCAATCTTTCTTTATCTCCGCCTGCACTTTTCTCTTCCTGTCCTTTTTTGGGACCGGTGAATATTTTGCCGATTTCTATTATTGAATTACCAGGCTCTTTTTTAGTCTGGTCTGCTCCTGACATGGCAGATGACATTCCATCAAGCATTCCTCTCCAGATAAATCCAAAGAAAGACTCCCTTGGGTCTCTGATAACATTTATCGGACCTTTTCTGAATTTTCCATTCTTTTTTGGATTGTCGTTTGGCAACACCATGTTTGTAAAAAAAGACAGCACGGGCATTTTTTTAAGTTCTCCTTTGTCATCTTTTCTCAGCAATCTTACTTTCATGTTTTTATAATAAAAATCAATATTTCCGGTAGCCTTGTACTCATCTATTTTCATATTGGTTTCCATTTTTTCTATTTGGGCAGATTTTATCTGCATCATAGACAATGCTTCCGACAAGGGATTTAAAGCGGTTCCGTCCATTTCGCCAACTGTTGCGGAAAGAGTGACAGGAGCGTTTTTATTTACCAGGTTAAACACCATTTCAGACCGCATTAAACCTGCATTCATCACCTTCAAATCCGATATAGATTTAGTGTAGGCGTTTATACTTTTAGCAGCAGCATTATTAGTAATATTTGTGGTAACAGAATGAATATCATTTAAAGTTAAAAGCGCTTCCTTTTGTGATTTTTTTGCCACTATTCTAAAATACAGATCACCATGCTTTACTGTCAGCTTGTTTATGGTTACATCAAACGCCAGTTTCTGCAAAAGTTCATTTGGAAATTTATCCCTTCTGTTTGGCGGAGTGCGTAAAGGCCAGTTGAAATTTGTAAAGCATTCCATCTGAGAGTCATCAACAGTCATATTTGGCACATAGATTCGCTGCCTTTTTCCAAATTTATCAAAATCAATATTGTTTATCGAAATACCCTTGTATGTGAACTGGTAACGGTAGTTTGCCCGTCCTGCTTTTACCACTTTATAAAATGCAGATTTGCTCACTCTTGGTGTTAGAGAGAAGGTACCGACTAACATTTTTTTGTCAGATGGAATGATGCGCATGTTATCAAAATCCACATCGTATAATTTATCCCCGGTTATAATTTTCTGATGGCCGATTTTTATAGCCGCATCCGCTTTACCGGTAGAATCTTTATTAGCTAATTCACCCGAAGAAACATTGCTGATTGTAATATCGAGGTGACGAAGTGCAGTGGAACGGGGAGTGCTTTCATTGTCATTCACATACACCAAACTGGTGTTCTTCATAAAAATATTGTCTATTTTAATTTCAATAATATTGTCTGTTCCGAGTGATTTGAACAGGTTTTTTAGAGCAAACGAAATCAATGAACGGGTATGAGCGGTATCATTATAACTTCTTACTTTATTTGTCACATGCGCATAGAAATCGTTTATGCTTATTCTGCCAATATGCAACGCCTGCTTCCCCTCAACTTTTGTGAAGCCAAAATTGCTGATCACAATTTTACCTGCTTTTAAAGTGATTAGGTTATTGGGTACTTTCTTCTCATCAGTAAGCTTGCGATAGATAGCTGTATCAGCAGAAAGGTTTAGATTGGTGATGTCTGCGTAACCAGAGTCGATATTCAGGTGAAAGTCAGTGTATCTTATTGCATATAAACTGTCGCTTTCTCCGGTCACCACTTTCTTTACTTCCTTAGTAACTATTGCTTTCGCCTTCGGATCATTTGACTGAATGCCTTTTTTTAAGTAATGCCATGCAAAAATGAGTGTAATGATTAGCAAACCTATAATTGAAACCGCCCATGCTACTACTTTTTTCCACCCGGCTTCTTTTTTCATATTTTGAATGCGTTCGCTTTTAGCTAATTCCAAAAACCTGTTTCAGGCTAACCCACAATTTTGTTTTTAAAAGCTTGCCTTCCTGTGTAGGCTTGTTTATATGAGAGAGGGCAGGGGCAATCATCAGTGTACAGTCAGCATGTTTCTGTATCTGAAAAGTTGGGATCATAAATGGAAGTTTAATAGCAGAAGGCTCTACATCAAACAATATAATATCCTGCGCATGCAACTGGTCTTTTATATCCTGGTAATTAACTTTCTCAGCGGCAATATTTATAATGGCAATATCAGCGAGGTTAAGCTGACATGCTTTTAAGATGCTTGTCAAAAAAGTAAGATCATCCTCATGTAAGTATTTTACATCTGCCTGGTTGACTATAATGATTATCTTCTTTTCATTCTTTCCCAGGTATTCTATTTTTCCCTGCGAAAAAATTTCCTTTTCCGTTTTCACAGTTGAGTCCTTGTGTAGAGGAAGCGTTTCGGCAGGATAAGTTTCTATTTCAACAAGCGTTCTTTTATATAAATCTGCGATTAGAAAATCGGGTAGCTGTATTCTTTCATTATTCATAAATGCGCACTATTTTATTGCCTTTGCAGGCATTTTTCGTTTCTTTGCAGCAAATTTAATATTATGGTTGCAGCGTCAGCGATAAATGTTCAAAGGGCAGAAACAAGTAAGCTTCAGTCCCTCTCTTTTGACAACTTACCCTTCGGAAAGTATTTTACAGACCACATGCTGGAAGCGGATTATGAAGATGGCGAATGGAAGAATGTAGAAATAAAACCTTACCAGCCTTTGCTTCTTGATCCTTCCACTACCGGTTTGCATTACGGTCAATCCATTTTTGAAGGTATAAAGGCTTATAAAAATGCAGAAGGAGAGGCTTTCATTTTCAGGCCTTACGATAACTTTAAACGGTTTAATACTTCGGCAGAAAGGATGAATATGCCTGCAGTGCCTAAAGAACTTTTTATTGATGGAATGAAGCAGTTGGTTGCAATAGACAAAAACTGGATCCCTCAGAAAAAAGAGTATTCTTTGTATATACGTCCTTTAATGTTTGCGACTGATATTACTTTGGGTGTGCGCCCTTCTGAGACCTATAAGTTCCTGATCATACTAAGTCCTGCCGGACCTTATTTTTCTGATCCGATGAAAATACTGGTGGAAGAGAATTATACACGTGCAGCGCCGGGAGGAGTTGGTTTTGCAAAGAACGCGGGAAACTATGGCGGCAGTATGCTTTCAGCAACCAAAGCAAGAGAAGAAAACTACGACCAGGTTTTGTGGACAGATGCTTTTGAGCACAAATGGCTGCAGGAAGTAGGAATGATGAATGTGATGTTTATTATTGACGGAAAGGCAGTAACTCCATCGCTCGAGGAAGGAACTATTTTACACGGTGTTACCAGAAGCAGCGCTTTAACGATTTTAAAAGAAGAGATGAACATCGTTACCGAAGAACGGAAAATAAGCATCGATGAATTAATAGAATTTTATAAAAAAGGATTGGTAACCGAAGTATTTGGATTAGGAACTGCGGCAACAGTTGCGATGATAAAAGAATTGCGCTATAAAGATTTTGTAATGAAGTTTAATGTAAATATATGTCCGGTCGCAAGCGAAATAAAACACAGGCTAACTGATATAAGAGACGGAAAAACAGCAGACAAATACAATTGGATCGTTAAAGTATAACCTCTAAAAGAAGGTTTAATGCCGTTTTCTTAATTTTGTTTTTTCTTTTTTGGAATTTAAGTAAACGGGCGTTACTTTTGCCGTCCGAAAAATTTAAAAGGTTACAGATGCCTACAATACAGCAATTAGTTAGAAAAGGTAGAGAAATAATAAAAGCCAAAAGCAAATCAAGAGCGTTGGATGCATGTCCTCAGCGTCGTGGTGTATGTACAAGGGTTTACACAACAACTCCCAAAAAACCAAACTCAGCTTTACGTAAAGTAGCGAAAGTACGTTTGACAAATAAAATTGAAGTTATCGCATATATACCGGGAGAAGGGCATAACCTGCAGGAGCACTCTATCGTTCTCATTCGCGGTGGTCGTGTTAAAGATTTACCTGGTGTACGTTACCACATTGTGCGTGGTAGCCTTGATACTGCCGGTGTAAAAGACCGTAAACAAAGCCGTTCAAAATACGGAACCAAAAAAGCAAAAGCAAAGAAGTAGTAAGATAAAAGTAGTAAGTAGTAAGCTGCTAATTTTTAATAAACGAAGTATAACGACTTTAAATAAAATAAATAGAACATGCGTAAAACGCAACCCAAAAAAATACCTTTAGCGCCAGACCCAAGGTTTAATGATAAACTGGTTACCCGTTTTGTAAATAATATTATGTGGCAGGGTAAAAAGAGCATTGCTTTAACTATTTTTTACGATGCTGTTGACAGAGTGTCTAAGCAAACAAATGAAGATGGTTATGAAATTTGGAAAAGAGCTCTTGCCAATATCACTCCGGGAGTTGAGGTTAGAAGCCGTCGTATTGGTGGTGCTACATTCCAAATTCCTTCTGAAGTTCGCCAGGACAGGAAGATTTCATTAAGCATTAAATGGATGGTTCGTTTCAGCCGCGAAAGAAATGGCCGCAGCATGGCTGAGAAACTGGCTAATGAAATAATCGCAGCAAGTAAGGGCGAAGGTGGCGCTTATAAAAAGAAAGAAGACACCCATCGTATGGCTGAGGCGAATAAAGCGTTTTCGCACTTTAAAGTGTAGTGATTATAATATTTATTTGTAAAAGCTTCGGTTTTCCGGAGCTTTTTTATTTATACTACGCCATGGATAAAAAAGTAAAGTATTTTTTAGGCCGGCTGCAATACTATGATGAGTCATTGTTGCGTCGCACACTTGTACTTTTCATTCTTTTCTCGTCGGGGAGCCATTGTCTCAACTTGTTTCAAGACAAAGAAAGTAACCAAAGCTCAAGCACTTGCTTTAGCTGAAAGATAGATGGACTGAACAACTGAAGCTATAAGGAGAGTGTCTGTTATTGATGGACAAGTTGTGGAATTACTTGTCACGGGTGAAACTATACTTTGCGTCTCATTATTTAGGCATAGCTGAAACTGGAGAAATTGTATAAGTGTGCGACGCAACGATGACTCATAGTAGTAATGCAGTCCGGCTCCAAAAATCTCTGCACATTTTTAATGCGGCGGAAAGTATA
>CAXUMK010000360.1:0-361 GCA_964251885.1 uncultured Segetibacter sp.
TTGGTAAAAATGCTTCACTGCTAACACAGCAGGAAATGATTGCAACAGCCGAAGCAATGCAGGCGCTGCAACTGGCGCTGACGATGGAAGACAAAGACCTTATTCATAGAAAAGTGGAGGAGTTGAATGACATCAGCAGACCGTATGCAGAAAGAGTGATGGACCAGGCAGTGAGCTCTGCAATGAAGGGTAGAACTATCTGATGAAGATTGAAAGACTAAGAAGCTGTTTGAGTTATTTATTTAGAATTGCTTATGGTAGCTTTTAAAGTAAAAGTCGGTGTTTTCTACAGTTGCTTAATAATGATTTTATTTAGAGATTTCATCAAAATTGTTTCTAAACCTCTTTTAAAGAAAATTTT
>CAXUMK010000360.1:371-5139 GCA_964251885.1 uncultured Segetibacter sp.
GACTAAGAAGCTGTTTGAGTTATTTATTTTGATACCAGCATTGGTTTTTTATGGCATCATCGTTGCGTCGCAATCCTTTCATCGGCACATCTTTGGGCATCTTGTCCTCATCATTGCGAGGCACGAAGCAATCCCCCTGCACAATCAGGTTGACAGTTGGCTGGGGATTGCTGAAAATTGGTCACGGAATGTACCATCAGTATGAAAAATAAATTCTGGCTGGGTTGTATTTTACTTCTTGCAGCAATAAATGTATACTGGTTTTGGCCAGGCCATCTCTATTTTTTAAACGATGATCTACTGCATATTCCCTTAACAGACCAGGGACATTTATTTCAAACCAATTCTGTTCGTCCGGTACACGAATTATTAGTACGGTTCGATCTGTTTTTGTGGGGCAAAAAAGCTTATGGCTATCACATTACCGCTTTATTCCTTCACCTGATTGTTTGTTTTCAACTATACGATTTGTGTTTGGTTATGCAACTGAGGTGGTTGAAGATTGGCAGGCAGCAAGCTGTTCAAGCTGCATTCTTAGCCGTTGTTTTGTTTTTAGCCTATCCTCAATCTTCCGAGTCGCTTGCATGGATCATAGGCAGAGGCACTATTCTCTCGGCTGTTTTTTTTATGATAACACTGCGACTGTTTTTTGCTAAAGATTACAAGTTGCCCGTTTATATTACCGGCGCTTTTTTCTTTGCCGTGGCTCTCTTTACTTATGAGCAAAGCATATTGCTGCCAGTTGCGTTGTTATGGGTTGCTTTTATTGAAAAGGGAAAAGTAAAGAAACAGGGAATGTATACTTATGCCTTCTTATTGTTAGTTGTTGATATCGGTTATGTAATTGTAAGAAAGTTAATTACATCAGAAGTGGTTGGAGCTTATGAAGGCGTTAACCTGATAACTATGAATTTAGAAGCGTTGGCTGGAAATGCTTCCCGTCTTCTTTTTAGATTAGTGTTAAACCCGGCTTATAAAACTGCGTTTATTTGCAGCGCTGTTTTGTTGCTTTTGGTTGCGGGTTCAATTATTTTTTTAGTAAGAAAACTGCACTCAAACAGAAAGGCAATTATTTTTTTTACCGGGATTACTGTACTGTTAACCGCTCCGGTTATTTCGCTTGGTCTTGCTGTTAATTCATTTGAATCAGGCCGTTATCTTTATTTGCCTTCTGTCTTTTTTATCATTGCAATCAGCATTGCAGGGGCTGCCGGTTTTTATGAAAACAATAGATTGAGAAAGCTTTTGACAGTGATTTTACTATTCTTAGCAGGTTACTGGTTATGGGGCAAATACATCGCTTCAAGGAATTATAGAGACGCTTCTGATTATGTTGAATCGATAGAAAATAAGGTTCAGCAGCATTTTAAAAATACTTCGGATACACTCTTTATTGATACTTTGCGTGTGAGCGTTCATCGCCTGCCTGTTTTTAGATTAGGTTTTAAAACCGGCGTCAACTGGTTTAACAGTAACATTGATACGAACAAAATAATAGTAAGACATTATTACGATGAAGTCGCTGATGGCAGCCATGAAAAGATGCGGTCGAAGTGAGTGACACAACCGGAGATGAACAAAGGATAAATGCTGGCTCCCACAAAAAAACTTTATTTACGAGTTGATAAAAGTTAGTTGGTAACAGTGAGCATCATCGTTTCAACTCACTGAAGTGTTTGATGTTCTTGATATAATACTGCCATGCAACAGAGGTTTTAAGTACAAATGGAATAGATAATAAAGACTTTTTCTTTGCAGGATATTTGTCCTTTTCGGTAACCAACCATTTAATAAAGTCTTTGTAGGCTAACAACACGGCGAAACAATTATTCCAGTCATGCAGTAAAAAACGAAACGATGCTATGCAATCAAGAAAGATCCTGACGGGCATCATCCAGAGATTTACGTACCACGGTGAATTTCTAAAACACATAATAATATTGTTCCTGAAATTAAGATAAGTCTTGCGGGGCGACTGGTGCGAAAGGGTTCCGCCGCCTAAATGATAGATGTACGAACCGGGGCAATATTTAATTGTATACCCTTCGGCAATAAAGCGCCAGCATAGGTCAATTTCTTCTGAATGCATAAAAAAGAAATTATACATGCCGTTGACCTTCCAATAAGCATCTCTTCTAACCATACAGCAGGCACCGCTTGCCCAAAAAATTTCTGTTGGCGCGTCATATTGTCCTTTATCAACTTCTGAAGCATCAAAAATTCTTCCCCGGCAGAGCGGGTAGCCTAAGAAATCTATCATTCCCCCGGCAGCGCCTCCATGTTCAAGCATAGCCGGGTCGGTAAGAGAAAGTAATTTTGGCTGGCAACCTGCAATGTTTTTATCAGCTTCCATCATTGCAACCAATGGTTCTATAAATGACTGCGGAACTTCCACATCCGAATTGATCATTAAATAATAATCCTCGTGCATAGCTGCAAAACCTCTGTTGTAGCCACCTGCAAAACCATAGTTAGCATTTAGTTCAATAACTTTTACCGAAGGATGACACGAATGAATATAGGCGATAGAATCGTCGCTGCTGTAATTGTCAATTACATAAATTGTATGATTAGCATAAGTGAGCGCAGTAAGTTCGGGCAGGAGTGCCTGTAAAAATTTTTTACCGTTCCAGTTTAAAATAGCGACAGCAACAGAAGGTGCGGGGGTGTTCATATTATTTCTGTAAGGCTAACATTCTGGTTACATATTTTCCGATCATATCAAATTCAATGTTCACCGTGCTTCCTTCTTTCACCTGCTGTATATTGGTGTGAGTGTAAGTATAAGGTATAATGGCAACAGAAAAGGAGTTTGCATCTACGTTAAAAACAGTGAGGCTGGTACCGTTTAAGCTGATAGAACCTTTTTCTATAACGAGAGCGCCGAACTCTGCCGGAAATGCAAAGCGAAATTCCCAGCTTCCGTCTGCATCCTTTTTCTCAATGCATTCGGCGGTTGTGTCTACGTGACCTTGTACAATATGACCATCGAGGCGGCCATTCATAGCAAGACAACGTTCAAGATTTACAAGCGTTCCTTCCTGCCAGGCCGAAATGTTTGTTTTTTTTAACGTTTCTTCAATAGCTGTTACTTTATGATGGCCCTGTTTTACCTCTTCTACTGTAAGGCAAACGCCATTGTGCGAAACGCTCTGGTCGGTTTTTAATTCATCAGAAATAGGGGAAGATATCCAGAAAGTAGTGTTAGTACCCTGGTTTTCAATAGAATGAATGATTCCAAATGCTTCGATAATTCCTGTGAACATGGCGCAAATTACCGTTCTTTTCAAATTCTCAGAACATATTTGGTATTTTACATTCTTAGTCTATCTTTGCCCTCCTAAAATTTACCAAAGGAGGTATCTATTATGCTCATTATCGACTCAAAAGATTGCGAAAACATTGACAAAGCGCTGAAGAAATACAAGAAGAAATTTGAAAAATCAAAGGTCTTATTGCAATTGAGATCACGCCAGTCTTTCACCAAACCTTCTGTAGAACGCAGAACACAGGTGTTAAAAGCAATCTATCGTCAGCAGATGGCAAATGGTGATTTCGAAAGTTAATTTTCGTTTTTACTAACATATTTCAACTGGCCGCAGTAAGGTGTTATCTTTATGCAGCCAGTTTTTTTATGCCTACATCTCTCTATCCTTCAATACGGTCTTTTATAGAGTATCTGCAGTTTGAAAAGCGGTATTCGCAGCATACAATCATATCTTACCAAAACGACCTCGACCAGTTCTTTGCCTTTTTGGCAAGTCAGTACGATAGTCCTTCCTTATCCGCTATAACTCCCGGTTTTGTTCGTTCGTGGCTCGCAGAAATGCGAAACGATGATATGACACCTAAAAGTCTAAACCGCAAAATATCCTCACTCAAATCTTTCTTTAAATACCAGATTAAGCTGGGTGAAGTAAAACAAAGCCCGTTGACTACTATAGTTGCCCCCAAGGTTGGCAAGCGCCTGCCATCATTTGTTTCACAAAATGATATGGAAACTTTGCAGCAATACGTTGAGTTTCCTGACACCTGGAAAGGCAAGACGGATAAGTTATTGCTTGATTTGTTTTATGCAACCGGCATGCGTTTAAGCGAATTGACAGGATTGAAAGAAAGCCAAGTTGATGCATCGAACTGTCAGGTAAAAGTACTTGGCAAGGGCAACAAAGAAAGAATAATACCTGTATCAAAAGAACTGATACTACGCTTAACGGAATATATGCACTCTAAAAGCACGCTTTCAATACCTTCTTCGTGCCCCATTTTTTTTATAAATGAAAAAGGAAAACCTCTGTATCCGAAATATGTATACAATGTTGTGAAGGCTAACCTGGCGCTCGTTACTACACTCAAAAAGAAAAGCCCCCATGTTCTCCGGCATACTTTTGCAACACATTTAACCAATAACGGAGCTGATCTGAATGCTGTAAAGGAATTGCTCGGTCACAGCAGCCTTGCCGCAACACAGATATATACGCATAACACAATAGAAAAATTAAAGGACATTTATAAAAAGGCACATCCTAAAGCCTAAAAAGTCAGTGATGCTGATCTCAAGCTTTCGTCATGCTGATTTTCTTCTGACAGATTCCCTGCATGTATCTTTTGGTAACTTCTTTTACTATCGTCCTTCCTCTAATTTATCAATAACCTAAGTTTCCAATCTTAATTAGCTTTGTTTAATCTGCTGATAAATTCCCATTTGTATAATTAGTGTTTGTCCGAAAACGCGTTAAAAATAATTTTTCTTTTGAGGTTTTGAAGA
>CAXUMK010000361.1:0-5116 GCA_964251885.1 uncultured Segetibacter sp.
GTTGCATTCGGCCTCACAGGCCAATACCTTCATTCTGCCGGAATCATTGCTTCCGTGTGCGCCGCAATTTCAGGTATAATTGATTATATCTACACTGTTCCCAAAGACAGCTCTGCCAAGACACGTGCTGCCACACATGGGCTTATCAATACAGGCGCTCTTCTCATTTTCTGCATCGCTTTGTATTTAAAACATCTCGAAAACCTTTCGCCATATATCATTATAGGTTTGGAATTAGTTGGAGTTGTTTTGACAGGCATAGCCGGATGGATGGGAGGAACTTTGGTACACCGCAACCAGATCGGGATAGACATACGATATGCAGGTGCAGGAAAATGGAAAGAAAAATATGTAAGTGAAGGATCAGGCCCGGTAGAAGTTTGTGATAGCGACGAATTGAAGGTTGACCAGATGAAACTCATTCATACCAAAGACAAACGCATTGTGATTGCCAGAACCGAACAAGGCTATGTGGCTTTCGACGACCACTGTTCGCACAAAGGCGGTTCACTTGCAGCAGGAGCAATGATCTGCGGCACAGTTCAATGTCCCTGGCATGGAAGCCAATTTGATGTAAAAACGGGTGAAGTGAAAGCCGGCCCGGCAAAGGATAAGATACCGACTTATTCGGTTTCTGAAAAAGGAGGAAAGGTGTATTTAAGCCCAAACCCCTAAATTCCCTAAAGGAGCAGCCCCCTAAATCCCCCAAAGGGGGACTTGATAAAAACTCACCAAACCAAAATGCTTCATTAGATTAGGAACAAGTGAAAGAAACGGGCTGTGATAGACTCTGTAAATCTCCAGAAGGGACTTGAAGAATACGCATCAAATACAATGCTGAAGTCACAGTAGTAATGAAGCTCAATCAGGGAACGATGAAAGGAACGGGCTGTTTCGTTCCTTTCTTGAATTTTCTTTGGTTACTTTATTTGTTTCAAGACAAAGAAAGTAACAAATGCTGAAGCATTTACCGTAGCTGAAAATAGAACGAGGGCTATTGCCTTTCATTTATTTATTGTCACATTTGTTATTTAGCACTTCCATACACCTGCAGCATCTTCTTCAAATCTTCCAAAGTATTTATCTCATCGGTTTCTTATCTTTCCGCCTGCGATTAACGCGGGGAAAGCGCAACGCAACGCCGCTTTTATGGCGGTTACGGGCGGCAATGCCTTCAAAGGCAACCCTCATGAAAGATTTGTAGTTGGTAAGTACAATTCGCCGTACAAACAGGATTACTGGTGTAATTTTTTTATATTTGAAAATTAAAAAGGCATTTATGACATCGGATCAAAGTCTTAGACTTTTTGAAATAGTAAACAAGTATTTTAACAATAACGAAGACTCAAAGGCATTTGTGAGCGAAATAGACAAATTGGTCACAGAAAGGTCAAAAGAAGAGGCAAGAAATTCTGCTACTAAAGAGGATTTAAGTACTGCAAAAATTGATCTTATTAAGTGGATGTTTGGCTTTTGGATTACACTTGTACTGCTTATACTGGCCAATTGGTTTTTAAAACATTAGCTGCTACCTTATTCTAAAATCATCGGGTTCTTTGTTCTATAGCAATCCTATGCACTTACAGCATCTTCTTCAAATCTTCAAGGTAGAAATGTTATAAAAAGCATAAGCTGAAAATCAATCAATTACAAGGACTTTATTGTAGTGCTCCAGGCAATCTGCTTTTTGCCAATCAAACGATTGAATAAATTGCAGCTTTTCTTCTTTATTCATCTTTTTGTTACTTTTTGCTTGCCCCCCGCTTGCTAACTAAAACCTTTAAGCAACGCAGGAGATAAGTAACCAAAAAAGGCAGCAAATACCGATTGCTTCGTTCCTCGCAACGAAACAGCCCATTTTCGGCGAGGTATTTCAATTAAGCTTTTGAATTACTGTGGTGAAGGGCAGTAGAGCTTCGATGCCTTGACGATTGACAAAAAGGCGTAGCTGCAAAATAGATAGTAAGACAGATGAAGCTATAAGGGCTTTTTCTGATATTTTACTTCTATATTCATATTCAAAAGCTTGAGCATGAATAACCCAACTGACACACCAGGACTAAAAAAAGTACTAAAGCCAGTTCATCTTTGGGCGATTGCTGTGGGGCTTGTTATTTCGGGTGAATACTTTGGCTGGAACTATGGCTGGGCAGTTTCAGGAACCGTAGGCTTTCTCATCGCAACGCTTTTAGTTACGGTTATGTACGTGACTTTTATTTTCAGTTTCACCGAGCTTACTTCTTCCATTCCCCATGCAGGCGGACCTTTTGCTTATTCATACCGTGCTTTTGGCCCTGTCGGAGGTTTCATTGCCGGGTATGCAACTTTGATCGAGTTTTTGTTTGCACCACCAGCTATTGCATTTGCTCTTGGCAGCTATATTCATTTTCTGTTTCCTGCGATAGGGGTCTTGTCAACTGCTTTGGTTTGTTATGTTCTGTTTATTGGTATCAATTTGCTTGGTATAAAAGAGTCCGCGGTATTTTCTCTCGTTATCACCTTGCTGGCGGTTGCAGAACTGATGCTTTTTATGGGGCTGGTAGCTCCTCATTTTAAAAGTGCCAATTTTTTAAAAGACCCAATGCCTTTTGGCTTGCCGGGCATTTTTGCGGCCCTGCCTTTTGCCATCTGGTTTTATCTCGCAATAGAAGGTGTAGCGATGGTTGCAGAAGAGGTTGAAGACCCAAAACGAAACATTCCCAAAGGATATATTTATGGTCTTGCCACCCTGGTTTTTCTCGCTCTTGGCGTAATGATCTTAACCGGCGGTGTTACCAACTGGCAAAGGTTAAGCAATATCGATTATCCTTTGCCCGAAGCGTTAAGCCTTGTGCTGGGCAAACAAAATAGCTGGACAAAATTCTTTGCAGGCATTGGCCTCTTTGGTTTGATCGCCTCTTTTCACGGATGCATTATTGGTTATTCACGACAGATCTTTGCACTTGCCCGCGGCGGTTATCTTCCCAGCTTTCTGTCGACTGTCAATGCAAAGTTTCGTACACCGCACTGGGCTTTAATTGCCGGTGGCGCAGCAGGATGCCTTGCCTTGCTGACCGGTACAACCAACCAGGTCATCGTATTATCTGTACTGGGTGCAGTGGTTATGTATATTATCAGTTTGATCAGTTTATTTGTTCTTCGCGGCAAAGAGCCGAGGCTCCAAAAACCTTTTACCGCTCCTTTTTATCCGTGGTTTCCTGCCATCGCACTGGTATTGTCTGTCATTAGCCTGGCAGCCATTGTCTGGTACAACCTGCAGTTAAGTATGGTCTTCTTCGTCATCTTGCTGGTAATGCTTGCCGCTTATATTCTTTCTGGAAAGCATCGCATAAAAACAAATGATATACTGTTGCAGGCCGAAGTCTCTTAGCCTCTTATTCTTCAATATTTATTGTTGATTTTTGTTTACCAGCCAGTATCCCTGATTGATCTCTGGTGGCGACGCTCCGTTCAACTTTGGTTTTCCATTGGGTCTTCGGGCTCAGCTTTGTAAATGTCTTCTTTTATTAATCTTACTTTACCACCTTATGTTTTTCGTGTACCTTCTTTAAACTTAAAGCCATAAAAAAATGTGCAATACATTTTATGAGCCGGACTGTATTGCTACTATTAAGAATCGTTCCCGTGAAGAACAGGACAGGTAGTGTCACCTCCTTGTATCTGGAGTACATTATTCAGCAGTAAATCTTAGCAGCCGAATTTATCCTCCTCTTTTTGTGATAGTCGAAAAGTGATTATGTCACTTTATCAGAACAGCGTAAGCGTTGCGTACAGATACCGGCATAAAAACCTTATTACCTTAGTAACAGATAGAACAGAGAAAGAAGAAACCTTATTACCTTATCATTTAGTCATGAAGATTGAACAACCACAATCTTTATATAAGGTAATAAGGTTAGTTATTTTTGGGCAGATATGTTGTGTTACTAAGGTAATAAGGTTATATGTTCTTATTCAAAGCAAAGAGATGACAGTCGGTAGATGACCGATAACAGAAGAACTTTTCCTTCAAATGTCAACAAACATCTGTCAACTTCTTTAAAGCAAAGAGACGATAGTTGGTAGATGACTGATGACAGAAGCATTTTCCGTCAACTGTCCAGCAAACATCTACCAACTTCTTTATTCGGTAATGCACCAAACTTATAAGGCGGGAAGTATAAAAAGGTGCCATAAAGATATACGGTACAAGAGGTCGAGTACAGCAGAAAAAATTCATTATTACTCAAGAGCAAAAACTGGTAACGGCTAAAATCTTTCAAATTGTAAGAAGCTCCGTTGATCACAATCTCTGTTTCCAAGCCAAGACATTTGTCTTTATAAGTAACGTGAAATTTTAACTGAGGTTTGTACGGGCTGAAATAACCCGGAGCTACTTTAAAGGTCTTTGCTTTTTCACCAGGTATTTTATGATACCACTTAAATAACCTGCTGAAAGGTTTTAGTGTCTCAAACATTTTTTGCAGGTGTCTCACCAAAGCGGCATGCACAAACTTTTGCTGATCTACTGCAGGGGGTTGTTGTGCCGCCAGTTTTTTTATTTCAGTTTGCGCATCTGTAATTGCTTCTAAAGAAAAAACTTTCAAAGCATCCTTTGCATCTTTAGCTAAAGACGGCAAATGTTTCCGGAGGCTGAAAATGCCTGCATCACTTGTCTTATAGTCTACAGTATTTTTTGTTTTATAGATGTGGATCAATTCAATGACAACACAACTTTGAAATAATTCAAATGGAGATAATAATAAACCAATTTTTACTTCAGCCTTTTCCGCCACAATTCCCGCTGTTTTAAATTAAGCTGCAAACATAAGGTTTTGCGGTTTTTTACATCCTGACTTTTAGCAGGTAATTTATTCTTACTTAATGTATATGAAGTTGGATAAGAATGCAGGAATTTTTTTTATGGAGCAGGCATTAGTTCAATGTGCATCTTTTGTTGTGTCACTCACTTCTGCTGCATCTTTTCATAGCGGCTTTGTTCGGGCGATACATAGAAATACCGTGAAATGTGTTAATACTGGGACGCGGGATAGGATTGTGAATTGCTGAATAATGAACAAAAGTGCAAATGTGCGACGCAACGATGTAAAATAGTAGTAATGCAGCCGGCTCCAAA
>CAXUMK010000362.1:0-5057 GCA_964251885.1 uncultured Segetibacter sp.
GCTTCCACTGAATTGTCGCTTAGCGACCTTTCGAGTTGCAGATATGCTTTAAATCCTTTTTTGTACGAGTCCCACATGTAGATTATCAACTTGCAAATGAAGTTGAGGGTGCAAAATAAAGGATTCAGCAATTGTTGTAATAACTGTTATTTACAATACGGATTTTAGAATGCTCACTCGATAAAAGCTGTTACTTATTTTATATCAAATACCTTCGGCTTGTGAAGCTTACTTGAAAAATACGTGAAAAACACGGTGAGAAAAACAAGGAAAAAACGGGTGAATAAATCAAAGCGTCTTACCAATTTTACGGTAACAGAAGACAAACAAGTTATCAATCATTTCATAAAAAAAGCATTCTAAACTTTTCATCACCTTCAAAACTACCATCATGGCACAACAACAAGTATCTGCCTTCGACCTTTCACAAGAATATTACAATCAGATTACCAATGGCGGAACCGGCGACATCTCAATTCAGTTAAATTATCATGACGACGATCCGGCAGGATTTGAAGTAACTGCAACGGGTCCTGCGGGAAGTGTAGTGGTATGCCCACGGCCTTGCCTTCAATTTAATCCGCCTGCACTTTCTTAACCAAAGAAATGTAAAATCTTACGCAAGCAACGAATCTGAACCTTTTGCTTATTTAATTTATATGGCTGTAGTATTTACCTAATACAGACACTTTAAGTTATCAGACACAAGGTTCTTTTTCTTTTAGGCGTCTCCGTACTTTTAGAAATGCCCTTCTCTAAAAACGTTCCTTTTGTCATTATAATTGGTAATTTTATCAAAAGGTCAATATGCCACAAGTAACTTTAGAAATACCCGAAGAAAACATTCCCTTGTTTATGCAGATTACTGAAGCAATGGGTATTAGCAGGAAAAATGTTTCTATGAAAGATGAAAGCCCTGATTGGCACTTACAAATTTTAAGTGAAAGGCTTGAAAAATATAACACCGGTAAATCAAAAGCTACTTTATGGGATGATTTTGAAAAAGAATTAGATAGTGAAGATGAAGCGAATGTATAAGGTAATTATATTAGACGAAGCAAAAGATGATATAGCTGCAACAAGAAGTTACTATAGAAAGATTTTAAATTCTTTAAGCAAACGTTTTACTGCAGATGTAAAATCTGCAGTCACAGAAATAAGAACTCATCCGTTTACCTTCGGTTTTCGTTTTGATAAGTTTCGCACGGCTAATCTTAAAATTTTCCCTTACCAGGTTCATTATGTTATTGATGAAGAAAATTCCGCTATTATAATATTTGCTGTGCTTCATGCTTATCGTGACCCTGATTTTATTAAGACAAGATTTTATAAGTGACATTGCGCCGTTGCGGGTGTTATCACCTGCAACTGTAGCGTGGGCAAAAGGCTGAATAAGGATATGCAAGTACAAGGGAGTGACACAACCGGAGATGAATAAAGAGTAAATGCCGGTTCCCTAAAACGACAATTTTTTTGTTACTTTCTCAATTTTTAACCAGCAATTTCTGATAGTTGAATTTTCTGCGCCGTTGCAGGTGTTATCACCTGCAACTATAGCGCGGGCATAAGCTGAATGATTAAGCTTTAGTACTACTGTGACTTCATCATTTTTATTTCATGCGTATTCTTTTTGCATTGTTTTGATCTCTTGCGCATTCTTCAAGTCCCCCTTTGAGGGATTTAGGGGGCTTTAAAACCGTATACTCACTTTCATCTTTTTGTCTTTCTTCTTATTCCATTTTGGCCCGTTTGCAAGTATGCTGATTGCTTTTTCTGCCAGCAGTTTATCGGCGTCTTCTGATGCTTTAATATCAACCGGCCTTCCTTGTTTGTCCACAAAAAATTCAAGGTCAAAATCTTCATTCAGGTTTTCATCATCGATACCTTTTAAGCTGTCGAGGTGTACATTCATGTATTGAGTAAAATTTTTCCATCCGCCTGCAGGTTCAGCAGCAACAGAGGTATCTGCTTTTGCATTTATTACAATTGTTCTTTTCTTTTTATTCAGTTGCGTTACCACTACTTCTGCAAGCGACAGATCATTTTCCTTCAATACAATATTATTAACAGGCTTACCCGTTTTTATTTCCTCTGTCGCAGACACATAACCTGGTGAATTGATATTGACCTTGAGTACACTATCCCCGGCTTTTAAAGTAAAGTTTCCATTACCATCAGACACTGTTGCAATGTTGTTGTTGTTTGCTTTTATAGTTGCAAATGGCAAAGGTTCTCCCAGCTTATTCAGCACTTTGCCTTTAAATTCATTCTGAATAACTGCATTTGATGAAACCCTCATTTGTTTAGCTGCAGGTGCATTGTTATATGCAGTTGCAGCAGTCGGAGAAGCCATTAAAGAAGCTGTTGGAGTATTATTCGACATGGTAACAGACGCAGAATCAGCTTTCATTTCCATTGGCTCTGTTTGGGCAAGAGAATTTTTTTTAGGATAAATAACAGGCGAGCCATTGTTTCGTTTATTCAACGTTCTACCGGGTAATATGTTAGTTTCAGCAAGAGGTTTATCAGCAGGTCCGATGCTGTCTGTAAGTGGAGTGACTGCTTTGGGCTTTGCAGCAGCAATTTGTACCTCTTCAATATTCGATAAGCCATTCTTATTGAAGACAGAGTAAGTAATTACGCCAGTTAAAATCACGACCAATACAATGGCTGCAACTCTCCACCATGCTGTTTTTTTTGCAGACAGCGGAACCACTTTTGCCTTCTCTCTTTTTTCAGTCAATGCACTTTCTACGGCCAGGAGGTGTTTCTCCGCCAACACTTGATCGCTGGCTGAAAATCCTTCCATCGCATCTGCCAGAAAAGGATCGTCCATCAAGGCTTTTTCAAAGTCATGCATCTCCTGCGGCGACATTTTGTGCTGCAGGTATCGCTGAATGTCGATGTGGCTATATGTTTGTGCTTCAGCCATTGTCTTCCATACAAATTTTAAGGTTTCTTCTCCCGTTTTGCACCAGGCTTCTCACCTTGTTCCAGTCAAAGCCGGTGACAGAGGTTATTTCATTGTAACATTTGTTCTCAAGATAAAACAACCGCACCGTTTGCCGTTGCTCTTCATTCAGTTTTTGCATACAATCTTCCAGCCTGTCCAACTGGCGCTCTTTTTCAAATACGCTATCCAGATGCGAAAAATCTTCCAATTGCATAAGGTTGTTATCAAAATCTGCTAACCCCGACTTTTTATTTTTGCGTATCTGCATCAGGCAGTGATTTTTGGTAACTACGTACAGCCAGCTTTTAAAGTTGTCGATTGTATGTAGTCTTACTTTTTTAAACAGTTCCTCGTAAATGTTCATCACCGCATCTTTAGCCGCTTCCTGGTCACCAAGATATTTTACACAGGTGCCATACACAAGGTCGTTATACCGAAGATATAATTGCGCTAATGTTTCCTGCTGCAGGTTGTGCTGGTATAGCTCCAGCAGTTCCGCATCAGAAAGAGAAGAAGTAGTTATGCTTTTTAATATTCCCATTTTGCTATCAATGCCGAATGTAACGAAAAAGGAAGATTTGGTAGCCGGCATTTCATCATCGCTCAGCAGCCGTTGCGTCGCACACTTGTACTTTTGGTTCTTTTATCTGCTGAAACCTCAATCTCAACCACCCGCCGTTGAAGGGGAGCCAGTAAGACCCGAAGACTTTAGGGCTCAGGCGTCTCTCTCCTTCCTTTAGGGCCGGGGCTAAGCGTACTTTACTGAAAGTGCTGTAATTTTATAAATGTATCTGTAGTATCATTTAAACCCACAAGTAATAACATGAAACATATACGGCGAAGACTTGTCTTTTTTTTGCTTGCCCTCATTTTTATTGTAAAAACAACAGCTCAAAAAAATGAGACAGTAAAGGTTGTAAAAAGTCAAAAAGAAAATAAGGTAGATGTATTTATAGGCGCTAAACTGTTTACCAGTTTCCTATATCCCGATACTTTAGAGAAACCGGTTTTATACCCCATCTATACTTCAAATAAAACTGACATTACCCGTGGTTTCCCTTTACATCCTAAAGCAGGAGACCCTACAGACCATCCTCATCATATTGGCTTGTGGTTCAATTTTGAAAATGTAAACGGATTGGATTTCTGGAATAACTCTTATGCTATTCCTGCAGAAAAAAAACATTTATACGGATGGATAAAAACAGATAAGATCATCGAGGCATCGGGTGGAGCAAAAGGAGTCTTGTCGTATCATGCTAACTGGACAAATCAGCAAAACAATATCTTGCTGGAAGAAACCACTACTTTTCATTTTTCCGGGAAAGATAACAAACGCTTTATCGACAGGATAACCATTTTAAAAGCAGACACGGATGTGTTATTTACCGATGCCAAAGACGGTTTGTTAGGACTAAGACTGGCACATGAACTGCAAATTCCCACTACAGAAGATCAAAAGTTTACGGACGATAAAGGCAATGTAACGGTTGTAAAAGGTGGCACTGATAAAATTGCCAATGGCAATTACATAACCAGTGAAGGTAAGCACGGCAATGACGCCTGGAGCACAAGGGCAGTGTGGTGTAAAGCTTATGGAAAGATGGGAAACGACTCGGTCAGCGTTACCATTATTGATCATCCGCGAAATCCAAATTATCCTGCTTACTGGCATGCGAGAGGATACGGCTTATTTGCTGCAAATCCATTGGGAGAAAAGATTTTTACCAATGGAAAATTGGCTAAAAACCTGCAGCTAAAAAAAGGAGAATCTGTTACATTTCGTTACATGATAATAATAGAAGACGGAAAAACAACTGCCTCATCAAAACAGTTGAATACCTATGCTGAAGAGTTTGCCAAAATGCGTTGAAGATGAGGGAGTGGTGAGTAGTCAGTAGTCAGTAGTCAGTGGTTTTGAGTTGAAGATGAGAGATGACGGATGACAGAAAGAGCATTGGAGATGACTGTTGAAAGATGACGGATGACAGAATGAGCGTTGTAAGATAACTGCTAAGAATGACCGACTCCTTAGTTTGTCGAATAAGGAATAAAAAGTACACGAGTGCGACGCAACGATGACTCATAGTAGTAACTCAGCCCG
>CAXUMK010000363.1:0-5037 GCA_964251885.1 uncultured Segetibacter sp.
TTGTACATGCCATTATACGGTCAATTGTTGACTTAAAAGAAATGTATGCCGGTTCAAAACTGCTCCAGTTCCCAGGAGAAATCAAGGCTGCCCAGTTAGTCAATGATTGCCCTTTATTATGTTGTTACCTCATAACCGAAGCAGAAGCTTCTGCTTTGTTGGGCTTTCTTTCTGAGGGAAGATATTCTGCAAACTGGATGGACGAAGTAGAGCAGTTAATGCCGAAAATAAGAGAGATACAACGTATTGCGAATGTATGCGAAAGGGAAGCCCCTTACATATTGAAAGCAAATAACCGCTACTACGGCAACCCCACCAATGGAGTGCTTAAATCGCATTCCTTTTTATCCGACCGGGTACGGGACCTGCCAGCCCAGGTTAAGTATGATATTGAAATGAGGTTAAAAAAAGATCCCAACTCCCTACCTTTTGCAACAAAAATGTGGTTTGAAAAATTAAAAACAATGGCTTCAGGTGGCCCGGCAAGCTTAGTTAAGCGTTTTTAACACCTATAACGGTTTCATAAGTTTACAGTAACACAATTGAAATTTTTTTGTTTCCAGCATTAGATTTTCATAGCATCATTGTTGTGTCACTCACTTGTACAAATGTTTTTGATGCATCTTTTCCTACGTTATGTTTTAAACAAATGACATTAACAGCTTAATTTATAAATAAAGAAATGGACGGGTTGAATAAGCTGAAATTGGATTGAAGTTTTTTTAGCATGCAATAGAATCAAGGCAAGACATGCAGTAATTTCATTTATTTATATTTTCGCTTCTTCAGTAGTGTAGGATTTCTTTTAGCATGGTAGATGGCTATTATGTGAATGAACTCCTCAGCTTCAAAACTCATACACAATCATGTAAGGGAAGTTCTCCACTTTTGCTTCCCTAAAATTATATTGCCTTTTGCCAAAATACTCCGGATGCTGACTAATTTGATTTATCTTCTTCTCAACATATTCCATGAACCTGTTACCTAAGCCCTTTTGTTTCAACTCATACCATTCGTAAGCTTCTGTATAATCTTTGTAAGCTTCTTCATGTAATATAGAGCGATAAAGCATTATTTACTCCTGGATTGTACTCTTTTAATTGCAGCCTTTTTAGTTTCCTCCCAGCTATATGTCTTTGCTGATTCATTTCTTAAACTGTTACTTCTTTTATTGAGCTCTTCAACAAAACTTTCATCCCAATCATTTTCAGAGGTATTTATTTCATCCTCGACCATTGTGTAAATAGCTTTAATCTTCCTTTCGTCTGCAACGTGCAAATAATCAACTAATTTCTCGCGGATGGTTTTTTTTGTCATACGTTCTGTTTCAACAAATTTACTTAAAGTAAGTAAATTACTTACTTTTCCTGATGCTGCAATCTCAGCTCCAAGGCAAAAACCCTAAATGAGTAGTACATAACTTTTTTTGTAGTTACAACCGGATAATAAAAGCGTTATAAAACAAAAGGAGCTACCTTACGTAACTCCTTTTTGTTTTATAACCCGAAACTTATATACTTCGGTTACCGCCAATCAGCTTTAGCAGGAAGATAATAACTGCGGCTACTAAAAGTATATGAATCAGACCGCTGGTAACATGAAAGGCAAAATAGCCAAGCAACCAGCCTACAATCAAAATGACTGCGATTACATACAAAAGACTTCCCATAATAAAAGGTTTTAGATAAGTAGAGAAAAAATGCCTTTGTATTTCATAAAATAATCCTGCCATGAAGAAATGAAAGAATTATCGCTTTGCTGTTTCTAAGTTTGAAAAGAAGAATGTGATAGTAAACCTGATAAAAATAAAAGGAAAATCAGGAAATTTTGTATTGCATGCTAAATAAGATTTCCGCTAACATGAACAAGAGTATAATCCCCCAGCCAACTGTCAGCCTGATTTGCAGTGGGATTACTTCGTTCCTCGCAATGACGATGCATTTTATACTGGACGCGGGATAAGATGCCCGTAAATGGGACAAGTAGTGCATTGCCGAATAATGAACAAAAGTACAAGTGTGCGACGCAAGAATGAAAAATAGTAGTAATGCCGCCATTTTCATGCAGCTTGAAGTATAAAGACCTTTTAAGGATTTGAGGTCAACACCGGTAAAATAATTTTGCTGCTTCCCGTTGCATTGTGAAAAATATCAATGGCAGATTTTTGAAAATCAGTTTCTTTAGCATGATAAATATCAACAAAATTCTGTGGATTGCGGTCTGCGAGCGGAAAAAGGGAACTTTGAATTTGAACCATAATGCGGTGCCCTTTTTTAAATGAATGTGCCACATCTCCTAATTTATATTTTACTTCATCTATTTTGCCCGGTGTAAATGGTTCCGGTTTTTCGTAGCTGTTTCTAAACCGTCCCCTGAAAATTTCTCCATGCACCAGCATTTGGTAACCGCCCATCGGGTACTTGTTTTCAGGGTCTTTTTCTGCATAAATGTCAACAGGGTTATAAGACAGGGTATCAGGAAAAACATCAATCAGTTTAACTGCAAAGTCTGCATCTGTAGTCGAAATGGCGGTTATTAAATCAGCCGCGACATTGCCGGTAACAGTTATATCGGCATCTAAAATGTCTGTCTGAAAAACCAGTACATCCGGCCTTCTCGAAGCGAAGCGCTGGTCGTCGGTCATGTAATTTCTTGTGCGGTTAAAATGAACATCTTCTGTATACGGAACCGGCTTCGCAGGGTCGCTCACATACTCGCTAAAACCCGATTCATTGGTGGGCTTTGTCCAGCTAAGCTTACCGTTTTGCTGCAGGTAAAGCTCTTTATCCTGCTTTTCGGCAGGTGGCCATTGCTTAAATTTTCCCCATTTATTTGCGCCGGATATAAAAATATTAGCCTCCGAAATTTTTGAAATATCACCTTTGCCTTTCAAGAAATAATTAAAGAAAGGAATTTCAATATTTTGCTGGTACCATGTAGACGTATTGCTTCCAAACGCTACATTACCTAAGTGTGTTCCGTCATTGCTTGACCATTGCCCATGATACCATGGACCCATCACCAGCTTATTAAATTCTTTGCCGGGGTTATTTGTTTCTGCTGCTTTGTAAGCGTTCCATGCGCCCCAATTGTCTTCTGCATCAAACAGTCCGCCTACCCACAGCATAGCCGGTTTTAGATCGTGTGTTGCGTTTCTTGCATCGCGTGCCTTCCACCATTCGTCGTAATTCGGATGGTTCATTACGTCGTTCCAGAAGGGAACAGAATCGCCGAGCAATTTGGTAAGATTGGCAACAGAGCCTGTTTCAAGATAAAACTTGTAATTATCATGCACAGGATAGCCAATGCTTCTTGCAGGAATGGAAGTTGGATGGGCATGTGGCTGGCCAAAACCAAAACCCAATGCCGAATAAAAATCAAAAGCATCCATTTGAAAAAATGCGCCATTATGATGAAAGTCGTCGCCAATAAACCAATTGGTAACAGGCGCTTGCGGGCTTACCGCTTTCAGCGCAGGATGATTGCTGGCTGCAGCCATAGTAGAATAAAAACCCGGATATGAAATACCGAAGACGCCAGCTTTACCATTGTTGTTATCAATGTTTTTTACTAGCCAGTCAATCGTATCATACGTATCAGATGATTCATCAATCTCTCCTGTTTTTTTATCAGGGTTAAATGGACGAACGTTCATAAACTCTCCTTCACTCATCCATCTGCCCCGTACATCCTGTGTTACCAGTATATAACCTTCTTTTGCATAATTTTTTTTATAGCCGTACCAATATTCTCCCGAATATTTTTTGCCGTAAGGAGCACATGAATAGGGGGTACGGGTAATAAGAATGGGATGCTTTTCTTTTTTATCTTTTGGAATATAAATGGACGTAAAAAGCTTAACGCCGTCACGCATAGGAACAGAAACTTCTTTCTTGATATAATTTTGAGCAAACCAAATTGAATCGGCTTTTTGAGCATTCGTTAGAAATGGTAAGAGAAGTAAACAAAGGCTGATAATTCTTTTCGTAGTAAGCATATAATTGAATGAGTTTTGTGGTTTTAAAAGTAATTACAAAATAGAAGTACCTGTAAGAAAGTTTATCAGGTTCTTATGACTGACAATCGCCTTATAAAAACGACAATGAATTTTGAGCAGGAACATGTGTTACTTTCATCACCGGTAACTTCTTTTTCAGCCAGTCAGCCATGTACTCAGAGCCCGGTTCTTCACTTGCAATGTGCCCGAGTACAACCAACGAAACTTTTTCGCCTTTGGTTCGGGCATCTCTAATGTATTCTGCTATTTCCCATTCGTTTATTTCTCCGCATACAAGTACGTCAGGCTTTTCTTTACCAACTCCTGTGATCTGTCTTTTGCCGCCTGCCGCTCCGGGCATTAATAAAATCTTTTTACAAGGCTGTTCCAGGTCTCCGATATATCTTACTGTTGCGATGTTCAATTTATCTTTCAGATGTTGTATCAATGTTTTTAAAGTAACAGCGGGTATTAAGGTAACACCGGTTTTTAAATCGTAATATTTATCCCAGCCTAATTTTGCTACCACACCTGTATCAACACCATCGGGTATGTGGCTGTGAATATAATCGTGGTTTCTCCACACAGCTATATGGTGCTGCTTCAAAAGATTTGCTTTGTAATGGTATACTTCATCGTTTTCCAGCCATGCAGTGTCATCCTCATGATTGTAAAAGGTCGGTTCATGTGCTATTATAAAGTTGGCCCCCAGATCAATTGCTTTTTGTATTACTCCCAAAGTAGCAAACATAGATGTCACAATTCCTGTCACTTTTATATCCCGGTTTCCTGCTTTTAAAGTGTCTACCGTCTTTTCAAACGGAGCATTTGGTATTTCGCTTATAAACATGTCCATTATCTTACCGACAGTTATGCCATTGTCAGAAGTTTCTGCTTTAGCAAAACTTTGGATCGATGAAGACAAAAGCACCGCAGAACCAAGGGCTTTTGTTGCTGCAGAAATAAATTTTCGTCTTGTAAAGTCGTTGGATATGTCATTCAAATTGTTTTTTGTTTTCATGCTACATTTTTTATGGGCT
>CAXUMK010000364.1:0-5033 GCA_964251885.1 uncultured Segetibacter sp.
TATAAAAGGAGAAACGATATACCTCCTTACCATTTATGATAAATCAGAGACAGAAGATATTTCAGATAAAGAATTAGAAAAGTTGCTGGAAGAAATAGGTGAATAATTCTAATGAGATATTTTAGTCACCCCGTCCATATAATCCTTTCCCTGTTCATAACTATGCTGTAACAGGCAAACGCACGAAGAGCGGGTTTTTCTTATGTACTTGCCTGACATCAGTACAACTTGTACAAATTGCACTATAAACAAAAGTTGTTTTAAATATTTGAAGAAGAAGCGTTCACAAAATCCTTCCTGTGGTTTTTGATTTCTGTTTTTACTTTTTTCCTTCTTTTCCACCACCAGATTAAAAAACCAGTAACAGGCAGGCTTGCACAAATGAAACTGACAATAAACGCAATTGCTTTACCAACGATGCCGCCAATTGCTCCTACATGAATATCATAGTTCATCTCGATAAGCTTTGTTCCGTTGTTATTTTTTGAAGCAAGCTTTGTGTGCAACAATCTGCCGCTGTATTGGTCGAACTGTAAATCGTCTCTGTCGTAATAGATTTCTTTGCCTCTGTATGCGCTGATATAAACCGGTGATTCAATTCCTAAAGCAGGACTAATGCCAATTCTATCGGCATCAGGATATAATAATTTAGCTTGTTGAAAAGCTTTGTCAAATGCATTGACTGAACTGTCATTTTGCATTTTTACAGACTTTACATTTACCTGTTCAGGTGGTTTTGTTGTGCCTGCTGCTATGGTATATACTGCAGCTTCAAACCATTTAAAAGAATATACCATTCCCGTTAATGCAATTACTAATGCCAGCAGCAAACTGTAGAACCCCGGCACATTGTGCAGGTCATAATTAATACGTTTGTAATTCGCTTTCCATTTAATGGCGAAGCTTTGCTGTTTGGTCGCTTTGTTCCATTTTTTGGGCCACCATAATACAAGTCCTGTTATCAGCAAAATAACAAAGATGAAAGTGCCCCAGCCAACTATGGGTTGTCCATATTTTGTATTGAGCAGTAAACTCCAGTGCAGGTATTTTACAACGTTGAAAAAGTCGTACTTGTAATCTCTGAAGCCGGTTGTTTCACCGGTGTAAGGATTGATAAAAGCAGAGCGGAAATAATCAAGTGCGCCAAAATAAGTAACAGCCGTATCGTTTTGCTTATAGGCCATAAACTCCCATGCTTTCCCTGGTTCTTTATAAGTAGTAATGGAGTTAACCGGTTGCCCGCTTCCCAAACTCTTTTGCGCTTTTTGCTGCAATATGCTTAATGGAAGAGTAGCGGTATTTTGTGGGGCTATAAAAAAGGTGTTCTTATAAGTTATATCTGAAATTTCTTTTTGAAAAACAAAAATGCAGCCGGTAATGCTTACTATAAACACCACCAGCCCCGATGCTAATCCGAGCCAGAGGTGTATTTGTCCAATCCAATATTTAAGTGATTTTCGGTTTTGCTTCACTGTTTTGAAGGTATAGAAGTTAAGTTAAGCTGTAGCTGCCTATTGGTTACCGTAAAAGTGAGTGACACAACGATGATGCTATGAAAAACAATGCTTGTAACATAAAAATATTTTCTAAAACTTAAATGAAATGCTTCCTGTTACGCTTCTTAGTTTTTGCGGGTTCATGGTGGTATAGCCAATCCAGTATTCTTTGTTGGTTAGGTTATCTACTTTTAGTCCTGCTCTCAATTTTGCGTTGTCATAGAATATTGTTGCATTAAGAACGGTGTATGCAGGCAATATAAACTCGCCATAATAAACGCTGTTTAAAATTTTATTGTCGCTGGCATAATTACCGCCAAATCCAAATCCTACGCCCTGCAGTTTTCCCTGCGGAAATTTATAGCTTAACCAAAAATTGGCTGTGTAAGGAGACATAGCAGTAGCAGGGCGGCGGCCTTCAACATCGGCAGCTGCTTTTTCGAATTTAGAATCATTGTAAGAAAATCCGGCTAACATATTAAAACCTGCAAAAGGATTTGTAATTACTTCGGCTTCGAAACCTTTGCTTAGCTGCGTACCATCCTGGATAGAGAAATTAGGATTAGCTGCATCTGGTCTTACAAGGTCTTTTACTTTAATTGAGTAGTAACTAATCGTACTACTTAGCTTTCCGCCAAACGCATCTAACTTCACACCTCCTTCCAATTGATTTGCCTGCTCGGGTTTAAAGGTTTTGCCTTCGAAGTCAACGCCGGTTTCATTGGTAAAACCGTTTTGATAATTGGCAAATAAGGAAACCTTATCTTTTACCGGTTGATACACCAATCCGAATTTTGGTGAAAAGGCTGTTTGTTTATATGCACCTGCATATACACCGGTTGCCTGGTTAAAGTTGCCTTTGTTATCAAAGTGATCTATACGCACGGCAGCCGATGCAATCAGATTTTGAGTAAGGTTTATAACATCAGATATATAAGCGCTGTATGTGTTTGTTTTGTATCTATAAGGATAGCTCCACACTTTTGATTTATCCTGTAGCACTGCATTGAGGTTATCTTTGTCAAAGGCGCCATAATCGGCAATATTTCCGTTTTTGGGTATCACATCGAAGTTAGCTCCGTAAAAAAGCTGGTTAGAATTTTGGGCGAAATAATCAAGTCCGCCAACAAAACGGTTCCGCATGCTTCCGATAGCAAAGTCTCCAATAAAATTCTGCTGAATTTCTGTTACGTCCGCTTCGCTGTTCGCTGTTGACTGGTCAGCCCTTACCATAGAGTCACTGCCAGGTCTGCCGGTGTTGGGAAGTAAGTAGAAATAGGCATAAGGCCCATCAGAAAAACTATGTGTACGGGTGAAGTTGGTTTGAGAAGTCCAGTTGTTTGAAATCTTGTAATTCATCTGCCCAAAGAAATTGCTGTTGCTTGATGTTTGGTAAATATCATTGGCAGAATAAGAACGCTTATAATCAACCCCTAACTGGTCGGCACGTGAAGCGCCAAGCTGACTGGCAGGGTAATAAAAGAAGATGATCTGTTTTGACGTATTGGAACCATTGGATAGTTCTGCGTTCAGTAGAAACGAGAGTTTGTCGTTAACCTTGTAAGACAATGATGGCGCAATTACATATCCTTTTTCAAAACCATTGTCCTGAAAACTTCCTTCATAATTATAGGCAGTGTTTACACGCAGCAGTACATTTTTTGCAGAATCAAGCGGAGTGTTTATGTCAGCGCTGATACGGTTAAAGCCGTAGCTTCCGCCGGCATAAGTGATTTCGCCGCCAAACCGGTCGTATGGTTTTTTGGTAACCCTGTTAATCAATCCTCCGTAAGAGGTTAACGTGCTGCCAAACAAAGTGGCAGAAGGCCCTTTAATTACTTCTATTCTTTCAATGTTTGCAGCGTCTATTTTAGCGCTTACATTTCCCGCAATTCCATCGCGAAGCTGGCTTTGTAAAATAAAGCCACGTGAGTTATAGTATGATCCGCCATCACCACTACGGCCGGTTGCCTCCCACATCTTCTGTAAACCCGGCGCATTTTTAATAGCATCGTCAACCGAGAAAACCATCTGGTCATTCAATAGTTGCTTTGTGATAGTTGTATAAACCTGGGCGTTTTCTACATTTTTTAATGGCATTTTGGCAACATAATCACTTCCGCTTTTGGTGAACCTGTTTCGACCGCTTTTGACAATTACTTCCTGCAATTCATTGTTACTTGCTGTCAGTTGAAATGATGGTGCAGCAGTTTTGTTTCGTTCAACTTTTACAGTCTGCTCTATAGTTTCATATCCCACCAAAGTGATTTGCAAACTGTACACATTTGGGTGCAGCTTTCTAAACTCAAACATCCCGTTTTCATCCGTTATTACGCCTTTTGATGTTCCTTTTATTTGCACTACAACATCTGCAGCAGGCTTTTTGTCAGAGGTAGTTACTTTCCCCCTGATAGTACCATTATTATCCTGTGCAAATAACGTGGTCATTGAAAGTATAAACAGGCTGAGAAAGAAAATTATCTTTTTTGTTTTTGGTGTCATGTATCTCATTATTTATTCAGTTAGAAAGGGCAAAAGTGCGTGCATTAAACATGAATATGAGTAGCAATCGGGAAAAAGAAATTACAGAATCAGGAAATAGATTGTAATACAAATAGAAAAGCTCTCTCTCTCTCGTGAAATAGTATAACTCAGTACAATTAACAGGCTGGTTAAATGATTAATCAAACAAACTATACTGCCTACTGCATAAATGTGCAATAGATTTTTTTGGTTCCAGGGGAAGAATAAGCATTAAGCATTGTTGTGTCACTCACTTGTGCGATATTTTCCCTATTCAGCTTTGCATTACTTGTCCCGTTTGCGGGAAACTTATCCTGCGTGAAGTATCATTAAGGACACGGAGAGGGAAATTGTCTTTTAGCCAGAACCCCTTTTTTAATATGTTAATACAAAATCAATAAATGATAAAATACTATTCATTAAACAGGCCGATTAAAGAAAGCGCTGATGCTTCGTTATCGGCTTCTTCTAATATCTCACAAAATCTTCTTGTTTCATCTCTTGAAAGAAACATTGATAAACCAAAATAAGGTGTTGGAATAATAACACTTTTGGTATGTTCAGTTAATGCATAGTCTTCTTCGTTGCATTTATACTTCACTGTTTTACAAAACGCAATAAAGTCGTGGGCAGAAAGTGTAAGCAGGGTACTGCCAAAAGCAACCTGGTAATATTTACATTCGCTGCAGCGAATGATATATCCGTCATCATTAAAGCTCAAGGATTGAAATTGACACATACACTAATAGTTATAATGTAAATTTCTGCAGCAAAAATTGAGTAGAATACCTTTAACGGGAAAACCTGCTTTCGCAAAAGGGAAACAAATTAGTTTGCTGATACGTCATTGGCAGGTACGAAGCAATCCCATTTGTGTTTGCACAGTCTTATTATTACAGTAGGGATTGCTTCGTCGTTCCACCTTATAATGACATCCACTCTAACCCTTTGAAAAACAATAAGTAACGTATGGATGTCATTCAGCTTTTTTTCTTTTTTGGCTCTGAAAAAGTC
>CAXUMK010000365.1:0-5016 GCA_964251885.1 uncultured Segetibacter sp.
TACTTAACATAACCCTGATTATGTGGCACATGGAAATAAAACCCATTATATCATTTAACCACCAAATTTGGCAGGAGTAGGTTACCGTGTCTAAGTACTTGGGAGACTGGAAAAGTTTAGCTTTAAAGCGATGATCACTATTGTAAAAAAGCTTCCGGTTGCCACTTACGTATTAGATACGTACTGGAAATTTGCAGCAGAACGCCAGGAGATTTTCTTTAATCGAATTGCAGGCAAAGCGGTACTAACTGCCGATCCAGTTTTGCTTAAACATAAATTTACGAACGCTTACCGTGCTGCAGATCGCGTAAGCCAATATCTGATAAGCGAGGTCATTTATAAAGGTGACCAAAAGCCGGATGAACTTCTTTTCCGCATATTATTGTTTAAGCTGTTTAACAAAATAGAAACCTGGCAGCTTCTACAAAATCAGTTAGGCATCGTAAGCTGGAGGGAATACTCCTTCAACCTATATAGCCAAGTTCTGCATCAGGCTTTACAGGCCGGAGAAAAGGTGTATTCCGGTGCTTATATGATGCCTTCCGGAAAAAGTTCGTTTGGTCAAAATAGAAAACACGAAAACCACCTGAAACTTATTGAACAAATGATGCACAGTCATTTAGTACAGCGGCTTCAGGAAGCAGTGTCGCTTGAGGCAGTTTACCAGCTATTGGTAAGTTTCCCCTTAATCGGACCATTTTTAGCTTACCAATACGCGACCGACATCAATTACAGCAACCTTACAAATTTTAGTGAAATGGATTTTGTGATGCCTGGTCCCGGTGCAAAAGACGGTATCCGGAAATGCTTTAAAAGTTTGGGAGGCTATACCGAAGCTGACATAATCAGGTATGTTACGGACAGGCAGGAACAGGAATTTGAGCGCCTGGGTATTGATTTTAAGACTTTGTGGGGCAGGCCTCTTCAATTAATTGATTGCCAGAACCTGTTTTGCGAAACGGATAAGTATGCACGTGTCGCACATCCCAAGATGGACGGACTTTCTGGTAGAACAAGGATTAAGCAGCTTTACTCAAGTAATCACCGCCGTATCAACTATTTCTTTCCGCCAAAATGGGGCCTGAATGATAAACTGGGAATCAGCACTTGATGATTACCGCCTGATTAACTTAGCTTTAATGTGTCCCGGTATCAGGGCTTATGTTAAATTTCTCTTGTAGTAGTTTGGCCACTTTGCCTACAGGATTAATGGGGTGTACTTTTCCCGGTTTTACTTTGCGGTAAGTTATTGATACCCTTCTTTCCCTGTGCTGTACATTGCCGTCGACAATATCTTTTTTTCTGGGCGGTATGCCATGTTTCCATTTCTTCCGGGCGTCATCCTGCATCACATACAAAGAACGCCTCGGAACCTCCACATCGATCACCTCCAGGTTTTTTCCTTTGATGAAACGCATGATACAACTGCTACCCAAATTTACACCACAGATTTGGTTCTCGTAATAAGCCCTGTCCTTATGCGGCTTGATTCCTTCTCCCGGAACATACTCATTGATAATAACCTGGTCGGGCTGGAGGAGTAAAATCTTTTGCCCGACAATTTCCTGTGATAACTGGTAGATCAAGGGGGGCATGAGAACTGGAAATTTGATCAAATCATAGGGTTCGTCCAGCTCATTGCGGTAACCATAATACTGCAACCTTCTCGCGTAATCAACAATCCATATCTGAGCGTCGATTTCGTTTAATAACTGCTGCTCGCGTGTCTCGCTAAGAAAATCGGGATATAATAACAGACCGGGTAATGCTGTTTCCATTTTTGGATAATTAAGGTGCCTTTGGATAAGAGTATGGTTCAAAAGATTTTCCAAGGGCAACAACGCTTCTGAAGTTAAGTTTATAATGTCCAACAACAATTTTTAGGCAACCTGCACTAGTGGCGAAAACTCATTTAGCAGCTTGCCAATTTGTTCATGGCAAAACAGTAAAACGGGAAGAACTGGATGCTTCAAGTCAAATACAGATAGTAATGCTACTGCGGCAAAAAGGCAGATGTTAAGATCACTTTTAAACCTTTCACTTAACATAGAAACCTAACTATCAGGCAAGACAGTTATTCATAATCCTATTTTTCCAGCCCCTTAAACTGCCAGTACACACCGACCAATCCGCCAACGTTATTAGTAAAATTACCCGCGTCCACTGCAAGCCCGGCTGAAACATTCAGATTTTTAGACACGCTGTAATACAATTCCTGCATGATATAATATTGCCCGAGATTAGGGCCGCTGTTCTGGTACTGGCCGCTCGTAAAAGTGAGCATGGTTTTGCCGGAAAGCTTGTTACTTACCCTAAGCAGCAAACCGATATTTCCGCCCGCGATCTGGTTGTAAACGATATTGGAATTTCCCGGCAGGTTTGGTGCGTTCCAGTCGAAGGGCTTAATGCCCCGTTTCTGAAAATAAGAATAAAACTGCGCGCGGTAGCGGTTAATAAACAGCGGTGTCCCGACAATCCGGTTATCGTATTCCCAGCCTGTTTTGTAGAAGCCGTTATTATAGTAAGCCTGACGCGCATTTGCAGGGGCATAGTTTTCTGCTTGTTTGGTATAAATAAACTCAAACAGCACTTTTTTGATAATGGCATTCTTCGTTTTCGGCACAATGCTAAGCCCGGACAGATTATCAATGTTCCGAGTATTCACTCCCCAGGTCCCGTCAAACGGTGTTTGGTGGTAAAAATGAAGCAGTGCATATTTCAGGTCCAGATCAAAACCCAACTCGACCAGTCCCCGCTCGTCCCCTGCACGGTAAAAAGCGGTCTTCGAGTTCGGATTAAAACCGGAACCGTCATCCGCGTTGTTGGTAGCAAAAAGCACATTGGTAAAACCTTTAAACGAGCGGTCTAAAGAAATGCCATCACGTCTGCCGCCCCATTCCACGTAATGCTGCGCACCTGCAAATACCTTGAATTTTCTTTTCCCCAACCGCAGGTATAAATTCTTTTCATGGTAATAAGAGGTTAGATACCTCTCTCTGCCGAACCACCCGTGGCTCAGTTCCCCTTTGACCTGTAGCCAGCCGTTGGTAAAAGGAACGTCCACGTAATTGGTAAGCGCAATACTGATTTGGGGAATCGGAAGCGCATTTCCGCTTACGCCCATTGACCCGCTAGATAAATCTTTGTCCACTTCACCAGGAATGTCTTTAAAACGGCCATACCGCACCTCTATGTTTTTAAAACCTGCTTTGATGTATCCCTCCTGGAAAATCACATCCTGAAAATGGTTGTTGTTAATCAGGTTTAGCCCATACCTCACGTAAAAAGGCGCTGGTTTGGTGCTAGGATCAGAAGAAGCGGCCTGCTTTTTTCCGAACCGATAGCTACCCGTAAAGCCTGCATAAGTGGAAGCATCGGACTTTTGATCGGTAATCGCGCCCCACCGGTTTGATACCAGCCACAACGGCTGATAACCTTCTTTTGCCACCGTGCCGATCGAGCCGACATTAATCTGTAAGGAATCCAGCAACTGGCAATAGGCGCTATTTGCTATTAATAATGTGATCAGAGAGAGTACAAGTTTTTTCATACAGCAATTAAAAAGCGGTCCGGTAGCGATAGCGTATTTTTATCATTCCAGCAGGCTAATTATAGTTAACCTTCTTTTTAGAAGAAAAACAAACGCGGTTCTGGGTGTTTATCAATGACTAAGAACCAAACAACAAACAAATGAGCCTACAAAGTAATTTAGAAAACGCAGCGAGTGGACTGGTCATGATGAGCGAATCGGAATTTCCCTTCGACTATGTTAGTACCGACGATACTTCGCTCACACCGGTAGTTGCGTTGAAAATAACAGGCCAGCCGGAAGACACACCCGTAGAGACAACAACCGTAGATTATTTGCTGCGCAACTTAACCGATCCAACTGTTGGTATGGCAACACCTGACCAGGCGAAGCAGTACCAGGAATTAGTCCTGACCCTGAAAGACAGTTTGCAGCAATTGACCGTTTACCGTGTTGGCATAGTGCAAATCGATACGCTTATTATTGGTCTGACCGCAGAAGGCAAAGTAGCCGGGTTGCGAACCAAGCTTATCGAAACATAAAACTGTTTATAAAAAACCCTCCTGTGGTCAGCAGGAGGATTTCATTTTGAATTACTAAAGGCTCTGATTAGTTGCCCGGATCTCTTTTGGTTTCTACGGCATCCTGCACCGATTGCGGTAATGCGGACAGGATATTATAGCCCGTTGCGCTTTCAATATCCCTTACCGTAACGATATATTGTTTCCAGTCGGAATTAATGCTATTGATATTTGGCGTATTAACGGCAATAACGCGGGTCGATGCCGTTACCCTTGAAAGGTCACCATTGCCGGCCGGCAAGATAACCGCTACTTTCCATACATTCGATGGTACGTTCACTTTACCGTTATTGATGGAAGTTATGGTTGTAGCACTTGCGGAACCAACACCACCGGAACCGTATGAACCCATAATGATATATACTTCGTTACCGCTCAATACCTGCGTCCGCAAATAGCTTTCCAGTCCTTCCCAGGTCTGCTGGTTATTTTGCGGTGCCTGAGGAATCATATTGGTCATCAGGAATGTTGCCGAATTGGCATCGGTTGAACTCGTCCGGTCGCCGGAAGGACAATTGTGTCCGCGGTCAAAGCCCGATCCTGTATAAGAATTGTTTTGTACCTGGTACCAGCCGGTGGGAAGACCCGTAAAAGCTGCAAAGTTATCCTGGCGCGTAGCCACACCGGTAAAATTAGAAGCATCCAAATGCCAGCTCACCCAGTTTGGTTCACCCCTGGTCATGCTATAACTTTCAGCATAATAGTGCTGATCGATCAAATAGTTTTCTGCCAGCATGATTGATGCTTGTGCGCCGCTCGGGTTGCCAAAAAGCAAATTGCTGTTATCACCGTATGCAGGAGGTGCATCCGGGCCATTAGGAGGCGTTCCCCTGCCTGGCGTAACAGTGGTCGTATTGGTGGTATCTTTTGGGGTGGTATCAATAGCTCCGATCACAAGGCCCGGAT
>CAXUMK010000366.1:0-4994 GCA_964251885.1 uncultured Segetibacter sp.
TAAGTAACGTATGGATGTCATTCAGCTTTTTTTCTTTTTTGGCTCTGAAAAAGTCGTTACTCGCAATGACGAAGAACTGTACCGTCATTGCGAGGAGGAACGACAAAGCAATCCCCTTAATAGCACGCCTGTTCAAACACAATGGGATTGCTTCGTGCCTTATAATGACATCCACTCTAACCCTTTGAAAAACAAGAAGTAACGTATGGATGTCATTCAGCTTTTTTTCTTTTTTGGCTCCGAAAAAGTCGTTACTCGCAATGACGGCTCTCTTTTGCTGAAGAATGTATAAAAAGGTTTGAAACAAACGTTCTGATCATCATTATATCTTCAATCCTGCAGAGATATAAAAAGTTCTTCCGTCTGCCGGCAAGATGCCCGGGCCGGGATACATGGTAATTCTGCGGCTAAAGTATTTTTCATTGCCAAAATTATTGATACCGCCCGACAGATGAAAAGCTTTGGTGAAAGTGTAGCTAACCGTCCAGTCCCAAAGATGATAGGCAGGTATTAAACCAGTAATTCCATCGGGGCTCAACACTGTATTAAAAGCATCGTTATAGCTTTTTGCGGTATAACTGTATTGAATGGTAGTAGAGAGATACTTATGCTGCAATGTTAGTCCTGTTCTGTTCATCCACAACGGCACATTTTCTACGTACTTACCAGCTACATCCGTATTTGTTCCCGACTTATTCAGTTTGCCATTTTTATAACGTGCGTCGTTGTAAGAGAGAGAATTGAATATTCTTATGTCTGATAAAGTTTGCCTGTTGCTGATAATTTTCAATATAGATAACTCTGTATAAGACTCTACACCTTTTGTAACTGCATCTCCAATGTTGGTAGTGAGCAGGTACGATGTGCCATCTGTTCTTTTTTGAGAAAGCAACCCGACTTTATTACCATAAAAAAGATAAAAAGCATTTACATCAAATTTGAAAACATCTTTTAAATGACCGCGGTAACCTAAATCAATATCGTATCCTTTACTGTCTTTTAAGTTAGGGTCTATTACATCGAGTCTGTCTGCAGGCGTTACGTTGGCATACAGGTAAGGTCTGTAAGCCTGTGAGACATTCCCGTAAAACTGGCTGAAATCATTCAACTGGTATTGCAGGCCTGCACCAAACAAAGGAAAATTGCGTTTACCGGTGTACTCAACATTACTTGAAGCATTGTTTATAACACCTTTTAAATCTGTATTGATCAGTTCATACCTCACTCCCGGAGTTACTGAAAAATTTTTGCTTAGCTGAAATATATTCTCGGCAAAAAAAGCATTGTTAAGGGTAGTGAACTTTAAATCGATACTATATGGTTTTACGATACTCAAATCGAAATCGCTGCCTGTTGTGCCTACGCCTTTTTGTTTTCGTTTGGTTGTTTCATCTGAAAAACGATAACCCGCTGCCAACACAGATTTCATCTTGCCAATAGTATAATTGTGCAAAAGCCTTGCTTCAGTTGTAAAGCCGTTGTAGTAATCTCTGTCTACCTGGCGTGGATTATAAGAATGTATAGCTGTATTAAAGGTGTCGGCGACAAGCGGTGAAGCGATGAACTGTACGCTGTTGCGCTGGCCAAAAAGAGCATGAGCAGTCACCTCAAGATGTGTGTTTGCTGATAAATCGTATTTGAAAGTGATTGCAGGAATATTTATTTCCGGATTGAAGAAGTTTCTCGAGCGGAGAGATAATTTTGGGTTTTGATTGAACTGTGCATCTGTAAGGCCGCCTGCTATCTGCTGCACATAATCCATTCGCGAAAACTGGAAAGATATGTTTGCTTTAGCGTTGAAGCGGTAATTGAGATTGAAGTAATAAGCATGATAATTAAAAGCGGAGTTAGGCCGATATCCATCGCCGTGCCGGTAGTCGTAATAGGCATAGTAACTCAGCTTTCCTTTTGTTCCCCCCACCGCGTTATAAGAATTGAAGAAGTTATTCGATCCTGTTGTTTGATTACTTTCAATAGATAAAGGTTTGCTGCTGTCTGCATTTTTCATTACATAATTCAACATTCCTCCAAACTGGCTTCCAAACTGCAATGCAGCAGAACCTCTGACCAACTGTATTTCTTTTATTGCCTCTAAAGGAGGCGTATAATGATCTTCGGGGTAACCAAAAATATCTGAATTGGTATTGTAGCCATTTTGCCGCATGTTCATCTCAATAGATCTGTGGCTGTCCGTTCCCCTTGAGCCAATGTTTATCTGCAGTCCTGCACCATCCATATCCCACATAGTTAATCCGGGGATTTTGGCAAAGGCAGTACGGGTAATATTCTGGGCAAGATTCATCCCGGCGGGATCAGGAGATACGGTGTTCGTTTTTTTACCGGCGTAAATGCGTCCGCCTTCTACATCGGGCAGAAAGTCGGGAGAAGAATTTCTTATATAAATACTTACACGAACGCTGTCTAAAATTTTAGCTTTGAGCGTTTCATCATTTTTTTTGTTTTGAGAATATAAAGAAGTACAAACTGCTGCCAGTGAGAAAAGAAGAAAGGAAATGTGTTTTACCATGTCTTAAAACTTTAAATGGTTTATTGAACAAAGTAAATTGTAAAGTACTTACAGAATTTGCGCAAAGAGGAAAAATTAAATTTAAAAACACAATGTCATTCAACTACCGTTTTTGGGGGACAAACATTTGTTCTTTCTTCTGCTCCGGTTGTGTCACTCCCTTGTACCGCATCTTTTCATAGCAGCTATACCCTGCGTTATTTGTACAACATTCTTATTTACAGCCTCTTTCTGCAAGCGTTTTGGTTAATAGCAAATTAAACTGTTTTTTATCTTTCTCATCTGCCAGTTGATTTTTCTGCAGGCTTTCAAGAACAGTATGAATGCTGTCGGCTAATGCTAAACTGCTCTGCAACACAACCTGCTTTTCCCTGTTCAGCATTTCAAGCCTCGACTTCAATTTTACGGTATCGGCCTTATGGTGTGTATCGAGCAAGGTATCCTGGGTAAAGCGGATTTGATTTGCAAGGTCAAATCTTTTTTCCCTTAATGATATTGCCCTGCATTCGAGATCAGCAAAATCCTTTACGGTTTTATTTAGATCAGCAACAGGATTGCTGCACGAGAAGACAGCAGAAAGAAGAATGAAATGTAAAAATAACTTAGAAGGTTTCATGCTTAATGGGTTAATGGCTCAATGGCTCAATTGCTCAATGGCACTCGATCACTCAATCACTCAATCACCAAATGACTATCTGATACTTTTAGGCCAGCTCAGCATCTTGTTTATATTGTCGCCAACCTGTTTGCCAACCAGTAAACCGCTTGTATTATCCATATTGTAATGAATACCGGCATAAAAACGGGAGTTTGCGCATTCCTGCGCCATTGCAGTAAAATTGCTGTAATGCCTGGGAGCGAAGCCATATTGTGTCTGGCTTAAATCAGTAAAATCGTAGTTGCCGCTTCCGTCGGTAAACAAATCAATAAATATTTCTGCACCCGCCGCTATTTCGCAAGAATGACCAGATGTAAACGAGGGGAAAGCAGGTGTACCGATAACGGTGGCAAAAGAAGGATCGACGTATTTCTTAATATAGCTTACAGGCCGTATTAAAACAGACTTATATTTTCCTTTCCAGCAGCAGATAAAAGCATCATTTTCAGCAATAGATAATTTTGCATAAGCAACAGATGTTTTTTCTAATGTCGCATTATTCTCCTGCAGCAACTGGCTCATTATATTAAAGGTATGACCGGTTGGAGTACAGGTATTGAAAGGATCATCAGACCAATATTTAGCAATCTGAACCTGTTCGGGTGTATTGTGCTTTACCTGGTTGTACACATCTAATGCTTCTTTGTAAAAATCGGAGGAGGGATCTGTAGAGAAAGTTTTGGGTGCATATTGCAATGCATTAGCTACACTTGCCTGGATAAAAGGCCTGTTATTACCCCAGTAAGGGCTGACAGGAGTGGTGACTGCACTTGTAGGAACCCAGCACGAAGGGTCGGGCGTTAAAGAATAAGGCAATTGAAAAGGATCAAGATACGACTGACTTCCGCCGTCGCTCAATGAGTAATTGTATATTGCTGCAGAAACATCTTTCCCAAACTGAACTGAATTGGTCACTATCTTAGGATCTTCTGTCAATGATAATGCATTCAAATTAGCCTGTTCGGTACTGTCAATAGAAGCTGAATTAGCAGGTATTATCTTTTTTTCAAACATTTTTCTAATCATATCAGATATCGCAGCATTAGAAGCAATCGCCCAGTTATAATTGAGACCGGGAGCAGGTTTTGGAAAATTGCTAACCGATAAACCGTTTAATTGTACTGCAAGACTTGTTGCGCCGGGAATGCCGTTTACAACAGCTTCGTAATTGGCAATTCCAACATAACCATAAGCACGGGAAACCTGCGGAGGATAAAAACCGGGAGTAGATTTTGAGATTTTACATAACAGAGTAAAATAATCACGGACATTTTTGCCGGCATAAGTAAATGCAGGCCTGTTAGAAAAATCATTGTCTGCAACATCTTCCTTTCTGCAACCGGCAAAAATTGAAAATGCAAATAAAAGGGGGAGAATTTTTTTCATAAAATATAAGGTAGCATACAGTGAGACTTAATTTGTTTTATCTAAGTTGCATTTACAAGTACTTTTTATATTTTCTTTATTAGCTGTAAAAAAAGAAGTATAGTTTGCCACTAAAATAAAAACATTCAGGATAAACAACGATTTATTTAATGATTTAACGATCCATTCAATGATATTATTATGGCAGACAAAAGTTTTTCATATTCCATACAGGTTTGGATGCCTGCACTTATTTACTTTAGCCGCATCTATGCTTATACCTCACGCCGGGATAAGATTGCCGCTAACGGAATAAGTAGTGCGTTGCTGAATAATGGACAAAAGTACAAGTGTGCGACGCAACTACGTAAAATAGTAGCAATGCAGCCCGGCTCCAAAAAAATCACTGCACATCTTTATGCCACGGGAAGTATAATACAATTT
>CAXUMK010000367.1:0-229 GCA_964251885.1 uncultured Segetibacter sp.
ATGAGTAATGAATGGATTGAGACGATCAGCAGGCGATACATTGAATTATATGAGCAGTTAATTGGTGAAAAGTTTACTCCGGAAGATTTAAGTGATGAAGAAACGGAAAGACGGATCATTGAAGCGTTGAAAGAGGTGAAAGCTGTTTAAAGCGGGATTGAACTGTTAGTGCGTAAGGGATAAAAAAGTGAGTAAAATATTTTTGAACCAGGCTGGGTTACTACTATTT
>CAXUMK010000367.1:239-4982 GCA_964251885.1 uncultured Segetibacter sp.
CTATACAATTTTGAAGAATAATGAGCCAGGGGATAAATGTGAATGGATTTTTTGAGCCGGGCTGAATTACTGCTATTTTACATCGTTGCGTCGCACTCTTCTACTTTTCATTCTTTATTCGGCAAGCAATCAAAAATTTTAATTTGAATTAAACATGATAACAGCATTAGACAAAAACACCGCGTTAGTATTGATTGATCTCCAAAATTCTATTGTTGCTTCACCGGTAGCACATCCGGTACAGGATATATTGGATAAGGTAAATGAAATGTTAGCTGCATTCAGAAAAAAAGGATTGCCGGTTGTTGTTGTAAATGTAAATCCGGCAGGCGCTGCATGGACAAAGGCAAGAAAAGAAGCTAAGCAACCTCCGCTTCCTGATAACGATAGCTGGTACCAGGTTACTGATAAGATACATGTTGAGGCAACAGATATCCGCATAACCAAGCACACATGGAATGCTTTCTTTGAAACAGCGCTGAATGATGAACTGAAGAAGAGAGCAGTTACAGGTATTGTGCTGGCAGGAATATCAACAAGCATCGGTGTGGAAGGCACGGCAAGGGCTGCAAGTGAGCTCGGTTACAACATAACTTTTGCAACCGATGCCATGACTGATCTCCAGGAAGCAGCACATCAGCGAAGCCTGCAATTTATCTTTCCACGTATGGGTGAAACAGGAAGCACGAACGAGATTGTTGAAATGATTGGCAGGTAAGATTTCCCCAATACTTTTTTTAAGAAGCCGGTAAAGACAGAACGGTGTTGTTATACATCAGGTAACATCATTCTTTTCCATACTGCAAGCCTTCTCATTATTTGAGAAAAGTTTTAAATGACTTAATTTCATAAGCAAATTAAAAATTGATACATGAAAAAACTGATTGCTTTAAGCGCCATAATTCTTTGCCTTGCCTCTATTGCTGCCAGGTCTAAGCATTACCAAAATGGAAAATGGATAAGCCTGTTTGACGGCAAGTCTTTAAACGGCTGGAAAGTAGGCGACAACGCTGAAACATTTAAAGTAGAAAACGGAACAATCGTAGTAAATGGAAACATGGCTCATTTATTTTACGATGGACCCGTTATGAACCACGATTTTAAAAACTTTGAATTCAAAGCCAAAGTGATGACATTTCCCGGCTCTAATTCAGGCATTTACTTTCATACAGTTTACCAGGAAAAAGGCTGGCCTTCAAAGGGTTACGAAGTACAGGTAAATAACTCGCATACTGACTGGCGCAGAACCGGCAGCTTATATGCAGTTGAAGATGTGAAGGAGGTTTACGTAAAAGACAATGAGTGGTTTACAGAAAGCGTAACAGTTGTGGGAAAAAGAGTAGTCATAAAGATCAATGACAAGACAGTAGTAGATTATACCGAACCTGAAAATGTACAAAGACCTGCCGATATGGCCGGCAGGAAAATATCAGATGGCACATTTGCCTTACAAGGCCATGACCCCAAGAGTAAAGTTTTATTTAAAGATATAATGGTAAAGCCTCTTCCTTAATTTCATTTGTATACAATCCAATTATAAATCTTGCCTGATCATTGATGCAACAGGCAAACAGTTGGCAGTTGCAGGTGATTTATGCTTGCAAATAGAGTATAACTCTGCGGTAACACGTAACATTGAGCGGCAGTAAATACTAAAGCATCTAAAAAAGAATTCTGTTACTTTTTCGCAAATTTCACATTTGGTTTACCTTTACTGCCAAAAGTAAATGCGATGATGATTGAATTTAGCGTAGAGAATTTTTTGTCTTTTAAAGATTTGACAACACTCTCAATGGTTGCTGCAAAGTCTTTCAAAGAATATTCCGATACCCATACTATTCCTATTGACAATAAACTTCGGTTGCTGAAGTCAGCAGTTATCTACGGTAGTAATGCAAGTGGTAAAAGCAATATGCTTGAGTCAATAGGCTTTATGAAAGCCACCGTTTTGACATCATTCAGAGATGCGTTAGTTGAAAGTAGTGAGAGAAAGTTTCCGCTTGAAAAGTTTGCACTTAGTTCAAAGACAGAAAATGAGTCTAGTTTCTTTGAAATGGTGTTTATTCACGAAGGCACAAAATACCGATACGGCTTTGAAATAGACTATAATAAAATAATTGCGGAATGGCTTTTTCACACAACCAGCAAGGAAGTGCCGCTCTTTACGCGAGACTTGCAGAAGATCGATGTCAATAAAAGTTCATTTAAGGAGGCTGTTGGCAAAGAGGAAGATGTAAGAGAGAATGTACTGTTTCTATCTCTATTAGCTACTTTGGGAAAGGAAACATCATCGGGTATAGTGGATTGGTTTAAAAAGCTGAATTTCATTAACGGCATTCACGATCGTGGCCATAAGCGCTATACTATCAATCGTCTAAAATCAGATACTGCTTTTTTTAACTGGACACTTAGGTTTATAAAGTATCTTGAGATAGCGAACTTTGCTGTCACAGAAGAAGACGTTTCTCAAGTTGATCTTGAAACGCTCAAAGAAAAGGAAAAGGACGAGGAAATAATCAGTTTGTTGACCAGTATCAACCAAATACAATCAAAGCAATCTAAACGAGACCAACTTATTACTTATCACCGTAAGTATGATGAAAACAACGTTTTCATAGAAACAGTTCCTTTTAATTTTGACCGGCAGGAATCAGAAGGAACAAAAAAGCTGTTATATTTACTTGGTCCCTGGTACGATAGCATTCAGAACAATAAAGTTCTGATTATTGACGAATTAGACTCAAGGCTGCATCCTCATCTCACAAAACGACTGATTGAGTTCTTCCAAAAATTCAATACAAGTAAAGCGCAATTAATTTGTGCAGTTCACGATATTTCCATCCTCAACAAAGAAACTTTTAGAAGAGACCAGATATGGTTCATTGAAAAAAACCAATTCGGCGCTTCTGAATTGATTTCCTTAGCTGACTTCAAAACAAATAAGGTAAGAAACAAATCGGCGTTTGATAAAAACTATTTAGAAGGTAAGTATGGTGCTATTCCGTATTTTGATAATGATGAAAAGCTAACGGGTATTTTATATGGGAAAGAAGGATAAATTCAAACTGGGTAAACCTTCTTCGTATGAAAGAAATGTAAGGAAGGTTGAAACCAGAGAGGGACAAAGAGAAAAGCTGATTGTATTAAGCTTCAGAGACTTTGACAGAAATCAAGGACAGAGTTTTAAGGAGTGGGAACATGAGCAACTGCTTGCATTAGCCATTGATAAGTTGAAGGAAGTTTGCCAGCTTAGTGTCAGGGAGGCCACGAGTCAAAATATTATAAAGCAGTACATCAAAGTTGGTTTTCCACCAGAATCAGCATTTGTTCATCCCAGGCACATACTGCCCGATGTCATTTGGTGTTCTATGCATATTCAAGGGAAGGAATGCATTATAGGTCATTTTGAAGACAACATTTTTCATATTGTTTTCCTTGACAAAGACCACGAATTTTGGAAGACAGAAAAAAAAGAATACTTGAACGACGTACAAGATGAGTTTAGCTGAAGCGAGAGCTGACAGACAAAATATGAACATGTTTTTAAATTCGCCTTCCGTGCAGGCATAAGGATGGCGTTTCCTGATTTCTCCGTTCCTCCTTTAAGTCAATCTGTAACTTTATTGCCAGCAGTCTTGCTATTATGCTTAATATAAGATAAAACAATCCCAACCCAGGAATACCCGTAAGTGCACAAGTGCCAAAGTCAATTGTTCAAAGAAAACCTTTGTACATGAAGATGAAGCATGTGACAGCATGAGGTAATAAAATGCAAAGTATGTGATGCTCATTCACATACTTTTTTTATTGTAGAAACAGCCATTAATACCGCTCATACTTTTATACTGCTATTCATATTTGGTAAACTACTGTTCGTGCAAAAGCTTTTGCCAAACCACCCGCGCTTCAGCATATTCACAACGCACATCATAAGAAGTGCTCACATAAAAAACAAAAAATATTCCTACACCTTAACTCTAACAAAATCAATTCAAGAGTTATAAAATTCTACGTGAATTAAAACACACTACTATGGCACAAGAAACAGACAATTCAAAACAGGCTATTGAACAATTATTAGAAAAATATGCAGAAGCCTGGAACATACATGACGCAAAAGCTTTTTCACTTTTGTTTGCTGAAGATGCTGATTTTACAAATGTGTTTGGTCAAAGCTTTCACGGACGATCAGCGATTGAAGCACAGCACGCTCCCATATTTTCCACTATGTTCAGGTTAAGCCATCTTATACTAACTGAGACAAGAGTGAGATTTCTTAGCGAAAACTTAACTGCTGTCGACGTTCCCTGGAAAATGAGTGGGGCAACTGACCGGCAGGGAAATCCCTGGCCCGACAGAAAAGGACTGCTGAATTTTATAATGAAAAATGAAAAGCAAATATGGTCGATCCTTATCATGCACAACATGGATCTGCCGGTTGCTCTTTCAAAATAAAGTGAAGTATTTCCTTTATTGAATTTTTAAAAAATACCGTTTCCCTTTATTATTAAACCGATAGCAATTGCTATTATACCAAAACAACTGTTTATGAAACTGCTGCACTTTTTTTCGGTTCTTTTTATTTTTTCAGCGCTTTTTTCGTGTAAAAAAGAGACCGGCGTTGCTACCCAAAATCCGCCGCCAACCACCCAGGGCATAAAAGTAAAACGTGAGGCTGGTCAGCCAACCGGCAATGCCAAAACTGCTACAATCGGCTCTTCAGGCGGAACCATTCAAAGCGAC
>CAXUMK010000368.1:0-4953 GCA_964251885.1 uncultured Segetibacter sp.
TTCTGTTCTGTAAAAAAATCATTATAATAAGCTTAACCAGTGTGCTGCTTCTTTCTCGTTCATATTGCCGTATAAACCGTCTCTTATTTTTGAATTATTGAAGATGTTTTTGACTGAAACATTTTTATTGGCGCTGTACCAGACATTAGTAATCGTTTGAAACTTTCTTGCCCATCGCATAAAACCGTTGGCATCGTCGGCGCCGCCAAATATCATGAGACGTGTTTTAGGATAGCCAACTGTATGGCAAAACATTAAAGACAATTGCTTGCCGGCAATGTTGATAAAATCGCGCAAATAGCTTTCTGAATTGCCATCGAAATTGCTTAGAAAAATCATTTGCCTGCCTTCGTTGACGATAACCCACCGCGCAAAATGAACGGTTGGAATACCCGAAAGTTTGCCCTTGCTAAATAAGTACGGTGCCAGGAAATTGGTCATGTCTAATAAAAACATCATCGTCTTCAACCGGATAGCTCCAGGCTTTATATTGCCCATTGCCGAAAACTGCGCCTGCACAGGACTTGTTTCCCTTTCAACTAATTCTCTTATATGAGTCTTGTCTATGTCGAAGGTTACATCCTTCTCTGATATTTCGGTTAACAGTATCAGAAACAGCCAGACTATCACAAAGGGAACGATGATTGGCAACAGTATAAATAGAATAATTACTGCCAAAGCAAGTTTTGCATAAAAGGCGATTTCCCAAATAACAAAAGGTTTTGGAACGGGCTTTTTTGCCCAATCGAAAACAGGGTTGCTTTTCACGAATTCAATTACCTTTTTACGAATGTAAACGGCTCCTTTGCCTGTAAGAGCAGATTGGTTTTTGTCAAGATAATTCTCTATTTCATCCCTTAAGTCATTTTCCTGCTTTATTTGCTGAACAGAACGATAACCAACGCCGACATAAAAAACGGCGTTGCTTACCGTCTTGGAATTCATATAATTTATAAGCGCTTCAGGGGTGTAAACAGTGTTTAACGGAAAGTCTTCACAGTAAGAAAATACTTTCCATAAGCCGGGGCCCGCGATAGATACGAGTTCTTTCAAATGATTTTTAAACGGCTGATCGTAATTGGTTGTAAAAATCAAATGAGCGTCAATGCTTTTTCCATAGGCATCGGTGCTTTCGTTAAAGATAACAAAGCGGGCAAAATGAATACTGGTAATTTTTTTAAAAGGTATGAGTGAATTTGTCTCTACATCTTCCGCTACAATTCGTTCAAATAAAGCAGCAAGTTCCTGCTTCATTCCAGGTTTGATTATGGCGAGAACAGATAGTGCGCCGTGCTTAGTCATAATTACAGGAGAAGTTTTAGAAAGATGGCAATTTTGATTTTACATAAATGTCGAAAAGAGAACCTGAAAAATATTTTCCAAACTGGGTCATTATTTTCAGTTCCTCGAGTTTTGAATCTGCATGAAGCACTTTCATGGTGGTCATTTGCTTCAAAAAATCTGCTGTCTCAATCACTAAAATTCCTTTCCCTAAAACAGGAGATGTTTCCTCTTCTCCCTCGTGAATAGTAATGAATAAAGTGCAGGTGTCTTTCCACATATCAAAACCTTTGTCGTCTCTTACCACTTTGTAGCCGTAGAAATAATAGCTTTTGCACTCTTCGGTGTGCAACACCATCCTGTACTTCATCAGCTTTGTAGGTACGTCGGCTACTTCATCTACAAACAGGTTAAACTTGCCATCACTAATCGTAAGCGGTTTTGAAGAAAGCGCAGGAGCTATGACAACTCCTTCGAGCCTCGCCTCGTGGTCTTTATCTGTCAGCATTGTTTCTACATCGAGAGAAGTAACGGAGAGTGTAAATTCAAATGAAGAGTTTTTTTCTTTTCCCAGCTTTTCGCCCATGTCGAAGCTTTCTTTTTCGTCGCTGGAGAAAAAGCCTTTCATGGTCTCGGTAAACTGGATGCCTGGTTTCAGTTCATTATCTGGTAAAACAACATCTTTATAACTGTAGTCAATTGTAAAGCCATAATCAGCAGCCATCAGTTCACAACTTCTTTCGGCAAGTGCAGAAATAGTAATTAAAGGGTTTACGCCAAGTGGCAGCGGTATCACTGCTCCGTCGGATACATACAGGCCTTTGTGTACTTCTGTACCTGCAGTGCCTGAGAAAACTTCGCCTTTATGATTTACTACTCCTTTTTCAGCATCATCACCCATTACACATCCTCCAAGAGGGTGAACGGTCATGAGGTCGTAGTTCATTAGTTTTGTCCATGTAGGATTAACAACATATTCGCCGTTTATTGCTTTGGTTGCCTCCCGCAATTTTCCATCTACATCAGCAAATATGGGTTGCTTTCCAACACCTTTCCAGGTTATTGTTAATTGGTCGTCCTGCAGTTCCATTTTACCATTGCCATCGTCATGGGTCATTACCAAAAAAGCCTGCGTATGATTAACAGCGCCATGATAAGGTCCACGAACCATGCTATCTACTTCACGGGCTTTTTTCTTCACCAAATCTCCAATGCCATCAGCATGTTCTTTACCAAACAGTTTTGAAATGGCAAGCATCGAAGGGGTAATGGCTGGGGCAACAGGGCCGGGAACGTTGCCATCTTCTATCACCATTCCGGCTTCAAGTACCGGTTGCTCACGCAAATCAATTACAGAAGTGATGCAAGGGCCTACCGGGTCAATACTTCCGGGAGCATGAGGTCCAAAACCGATCGTATTGATGCGTTCCTCGCAATTGTACCCAAACCCTAACACATCGCCGTTGCCCGTAAATCGTGCTCCGACTTTATCAGATATAGTCAGGCCTTTTTCTTTTGAGCGAAGCAAAATTTCTGTGCTGCCAAGCGAGCCTGCACCCAGCACAACAATGTCGGCGGTAACAAACAGTTCGGGAGCGCCAAATTTTTCGCTTTCGGCATTTTGTATTTTATAGTGCACACTCCATTTTCCATCAGCTTCCTGCGAAATGTACCTGACAGCAACCTCGGTGAAAATTTCCGCACCATGATTTTTTGCGTCAGGCAGATAGTTCATCAAAGTTGTATTTTTGGCGCCATAGTTACAGCCGGTCATGCAATCGCCGCAAAGCTTACACTCATACTGGTCCTGACCTGCATTGTTTTTACCGTCTTTAAAAGTGACATTTATATCCAAATATTTTGCGGTTTGACCCATGCCTTGAGCAGACTTTTTCATTGCTTCTGCTTTGGGAAGTTTAGGCCAGCCATTCAATCCCTCGGGATAAGGATTTGGTTGCAGCATGTGTTTTGCGCGGTCAATATTTCTCCAGTAAGAGTCCGGGTCTTCTTTTAATGCGGTAGGCCATTCGGCGTGTTCCAAAACTCTTTTTTCCGGCACCAGCGATACATTTGCGTTTACCAGCGATGTTCCTCCCAGTCCGCAGCCCTTAAATACGCTGATATCGTCATTCATGTGAAAGTCATATAAGCCTGTTTTAGAGCCGATATGTTTCCCTTTTGTGCTAAACTGCATTTCTTTTGCAGCCTGTAAACTTGTTCTCGGGTATTCTCCCGGTAAAAATTCTTTTCCGCGCTCTAAAAGACAAACTTTTTTACCGCCACGTGAAAGGCGGGAGGCAGCAATACTGGCGCCGTAACCGGAACCAATTACAATAGCATCATAATGATTTTTGATGTCACCAACGGGGGAAGATAATCGTTTGAAATTCATAAAATGTTTTATTAGATTTTCTTTGAAGGCAATTGTTTAATAAGAAATCACCGAATTGTATTTACTGTACAATCTTTATCAGCGGAGACAGAAATTTTAGCCGCGAACGAAAATTATAGTGTTATGTAGAAAAAAGGTAAAGTACATCAGCAGAAGAAAAATCACTAATACAGGAAGCTTTTCGCCTTAATGAATTTGGCATAGTAAAAGGATTGCAGTTAGTTTTAAAAATACTCTATACAATTATAGAAAAAGAAAATCACTATTCATAATTTTTGCCTCACTAAATATTTTAAAACGAATAAGTATACTGCCCAAAGAATAAAAAAGTGAGGAGAATTTTTTGAACCGGGCCGGGTTACTACTATGAGTCAGCCGTTGCGTCGCACTCGTGTACTTTTCATTCTTTATTCGACAAGTTAAGGAGTCACTTGTATCCCTCGCCAACTATAAAGAAATATAAAGGATTACAGGTGGCCTATTGAGGCAATAAAAAAGTCATAGACATACTATGGCTACAGATTTTGTAAATAAATTATCGAAACAGAAAAATTTGGATAATGACCTGCCAGGCTGCCTCTCTTCTTACTTTAATAAATAAAATAAGCTTATGCCATTTTCGCTTCAAAATTCTCTTTGCGTAAGTTATGTTTTGATTGTTAACATTTGCTGAACAAATAGCTGACCCCGGCCTCAAACCAAAAACCATTACTTTTAACTTTAAACCATCATTGATTTTGACAGGCCAATTCCTGATAAAAAGATATTGCATCCTCTTTTCATCTTTTCTGCTTCCATTTTTAGCTAACAGCCAGAAAGCTCATTTTATTAAGATGGATGAATTGAATGACAGGATCAGCAAAGGAAAGGATACATTGTACATCATCAACTTTTGGGCAACCTGGTGCAGCCCATGCGTAAAAGAATTGCCTTCTTTTGATGAGTTAAACAAGCATTTTAAATCAGAAAAATTGAAAGTGCTGCTGATAAGTGTTGATTTTAAATCGAAGCTAAATACTTCGGTCGCGGCTTATCTTACAAAAAAGAATATAAAGAGTGAAGTATTTTTGCTGGATGAAAAAAACCAGCAGGAATATATCGACCAGGTTGATAAAAGCTGGTCGGGCGCTATACCTGCCACACTTTTTATCAAACAAAACAACGAAAGTTTTTTGAGCAGGAGTTTACCTATTCTCAGTTATTGAAAGAATATAAAAGCTTTAAATAGTGTCTGTCCGAAAACCTTCTAATCCAATACTGGCTTTGTTTTCAGAGAGTTT
>CAXUMK010000369.1:0-4931 GCA_964251885.1 uncultured Segetibacter sp.
GTATTTGGAGCAGCCACTATGGAAGGTATTATAAACTGCATTGCTTACTGTGAAGGCAGGCGTATTGGTAATATAGACATCAGTAATATTAGCGAAACCCTGCTGAACAAGGATACTTTTGTCTGGGTTGGACTGCATGAGCCTGGTGAGGAGTTACTGAAATCAATCCAGGAAGAGTTTGGGCTGCACGACCTGGCCATTGAAGATGCACATAATGCGCATCAGCGGCCTAAGCTGGAGTTGTATGGAGATACGATCTTTATTGTACTACGCACCGCACAAATAAGCGCTAAAAACAAGCATACCGAATTTGGTGAAACCCATTTTTTCGTTGGTCATAATTTTATTGTCACTGTACGGCATGGCTCATCTTTGTCTTATAAAGATGTACGGGCAAGGTGTGAAAACACACCCGAATTATTAAGTAAAGGCCCGTCGTTCGCCTTATATGCTGTGATAGACTCAATCGTTGATCAGTATTTTCCTGTAATTGACGCACTGGAGCTAGAACTTTTTGAAGTGGAAGAGGAAATATTTGGCAAAAAACCTACCCGCGGTACCACGCAGCGTATCTACGAGCTGAAGCGCGAACTGCTCGAAGTAAAGCGGGTAATCACTCCATTGATTGATATTTGTAACAGGCTGATGCGTTTTGATGTAAATAAGATACCCGACGATGCCCGACCTTACTTCAGAGATGTGTACGACCATGCACTCAGAATAAATGAAATGCTCGACAATACCCGCGACCTTGTTACAGCTGCATTGGAAGCCAATTTTTCACTCACGTCCATTTCACAAAGTGAAGTATCTAAAAAGTTTGCCGGCTGGGCTGCCATTATTGGCGTACCTACGATGATAGCAGGTATTTACGGTATGAACTTCGAAGCGATGCCCGAACTGCACTGGCACTATGCTTACCCCGTAGTATTGTCCGTAACCTTTATTCTTTGTGTTGTTTTATATGTTCTCTTTAAAAGGGCAGGATGGCTTTGAAGTAAAGATGATAGTTGATATGAGAGAACGTGGAGATGACAGTTGATGGATGACAGTTGACAGGAGAGAAAGTAGAGATGACAGTTGACAGGAGAGAACGTGGAGATCACAGTTGATGGATGACAGTTGACAGGAAAAGCCTTTTTCGTTCCGTAGGAACATACCGTGCTTGTGCGGCCGTTAAATGCACCAATATCCATACTTTCTTTTTCTCTCCTTACTTTTGCAGCGATTATAAAACATTTAAACATTCACATGATACAAACCAAAGGATATGCGGCACAATCGCCCGAAACGGATCTTACTCCCTGGAGCTTTGAGCGCCGTGAACCAGGCCCGCACGACGTACAATTCGATATTTTATTTTGCGGAGTATGCCACTCCGACTTACACCAGATCAAAAATGACTGGTTCCCGGGAATATTCCCGATGGTGCCCGGCCACGAAATAGTGGGACGCGTAATAAAAGTAGGTGACCATGTTACCAAATTTAAAGTGGGTGACCTTGCCGGAACCGGTTGCATGGTAGACTCCTGCCAGGTATGCGAAAATTGCAAACAAGACCTTGAACAGTATTGCCTCGAAGGAAGCACGCAAACCTATAACAGTTACGAACGCGACGGCAAAACACCCACTTATGGTGGCTATTCAAACACCATTGTAGTAAGGGAAGAGTTTGTCTTGCACATTTCTGATAAACTCAACCTGGCGGCTGTAGCGCCTTTGCTGTGTGCCGGTATCACCACTTACTCCCCGCTTCGCTACTGGAAAGTAGGAAAAGGGCACAAGCTCGCCGTGTTAGGTTTAGGCGGCCTGGGACACATGGCTGTAAAATTTGGCGTTGCCTTTGGTGCCAATGTAACGGTGTTAAGCACTTCTCCAAAAAAAGAAGCAGACGCCCTCAAGTTAGGCGCCCATCATTTCGTGGTCACTAAAGATGAAGCACAGGTAAAAGCAGCACAAGGCTCGTTTGACTTTATTTTAGACACCGTATCAGCCGAACATGATTTCAATATGTACCTGTCTCTGTTAAGAACCAATGGTACTATGATCTGCGTGGGCGCTCCGTCAAAACCGGCAGAGATTTCTGCATTCAGCTTGCTGGGCGGCAGAAAAAGTGTGGCAGGCTCAGGCATAGGCGGCATTGCCGAAACACAGGAGATGCTCGACTACTGCGCAGAAAACCACATTGTTTCTGACATTGAAATGATAAATATTAAGGATATTCATTCAGCCTACGAACGCATGGAAAAAGGCGATGTCCGATACCGGTTTGTAATTGACATAGCTACGTTATAGTTTTTAATCCTTTTCAAAAAAAAGCTGCCGGTGTTTTTGCCGGTGGCTTTTTTTGTGTCAGTGCTTTTTTGTAGCCAGAAATAGATCTTTATTCAACATCGTTGTGTCACTCACTTGTACGGTAGTAATTGCATGGGCACGTTCGGCAGCAAAGCCGTTGTTGTGTTTTTTAACCAACAACTTTAGGGTTAGCAGGCAGTCTTTGGGTTTAGCACTGTTGCCTGCTCTACGGGTGAAGGTGATTATACTATTCAGCGGCTAAGCTTCGAAGAACACCAACGTAGGCAGTAGAAAATCGGGGCTTCTACGTACCTTACACAACAACGGGAAAATCAGTGTTGAAGAAGGGATTATTTAAAAATATTAGATTTGTAACTTGAATGTATTTGTATGCCTGTTATTTCAATGTTCTATGGCCTTATTGTAAGTATGTATTACCTCGATACCAAGCAACATAATCTTCCACATGTACATGTACGCTATGGTGAAGTGGAAGCCATCTATCAAATTCCTGAAGGAAATTTACTACAAGGATCAATGCCTTCCAATAAAGAAAAGCTAATACAGGCATGGATAGAAATTCATAAAGAAGATTTAATGACTGATTGGCAACTTGCAGTAGCAGGTAGCAGAGTTTTCAATATTGACCCCCTAAAATAACTGAAATGAATCCCAGAGCAATAAATGTTGAATATCATAGTCCTTTTAAACTTCTTGTGACCTTTACAAATGGAGAAATGAAAGTATTTGACTTACTTCCTTACTTAAATTTTCCTGTTTATCAACCTCTTAAAAATGAACAGTTTTGCAGCAAGGCAAAAGTGCAATACGGAACAATAGTATGGAATGAAGAAATAGATATTGACCCTGACAGACTGTTTCTGGAAAGTAAAGAATTGAGTAGAGAAAAAGTGTAACAGGAAATACCATATGGTATTGAAAAATGGATAATCAGAACAAATGAAGCTATAAGCTGAGTGCCGTCATTGCTGGCTCAGCTCTGCAAAGCCTTCACTTCCGCAATTTTATTCCTTATCTTCCCAAAGCCAAATTTACATTTACATCTACCCCACTAAAACTTACGCCGTATGAACAAAAGGTTGTTGTTCTTCTTAATGATTGTATTGTTAACCACCCGTCACACTTTCGCACAGGTAATAACAGAGGCGCAGAAACCTGAAATGGCCGGTTTCTCGGCTGAACGATTAAAAAGAATAGATGCAAACATGAACGACTGGGTTAGCAAAGGATGGATGAACGGAGCAGTAGGATTGATTGTTCGCAACGGTAAAACAGTGTATTACAAAGCTGCCGGGTTTAACGACCTCAACACAAAATCGCCGATGCAAAAAGACGGAATTTTTAGAATTGCATCGCAAACAAAGGCCATTACAAGTGTTGCAGTAATGATGTTATATGAAGAGGGCAAGTTTTTACTGGATGATGCAGTGTCAAAATATATTCCCGCCTTTGCAAATCAAAGAGTGCTTGATAAATTTAATGAAGCAGATACAACTTATACCACAGTGCCCGCTAAAAGGCCGATCACCATCCGCGACCTGCTTACACATACGTCAGGACTGGGATATGCGCAGATCGGCACCAAAGAAGCCAACGCAATTTATGCGAAGAATAATATTACCGCCGGTCTTGATGTAAGCGGTGATAACCTCGCTGATGCGATGAAAAGGTTGGGCGGATTGCCACTTCTTCATCAGCCCGGCGAACAATGGATGTATGGTTTAAATGTGGATCTGCTGGGCTACCTGGTAGAGATCTGGAGCGGCCAGTCGCTCGATGATTTTTTCAGGCAACGCATCTTCGAACCGCTGGGCATGAAGGATACTTACTTTAATGTTCCTGCCGAAAAAGCCAACCGGCTTGTCTATTTATATAGCGAAGATTCGGCGGGTCATTTAATAAAACAATCGGGGCAGGTGCTTGGCTTGAATGTCAATTTCCCCTTGCGAAAGAAAACCTATTTTTCGGGCGGAGGCGGTCTCTCTTCTACTGTGTATGATTATGCTGTTTTCCTGCAAATGCTGCTGAATGGTGGCGAATACAATAACCAGAGATTATTAAGCCGCAATACGGTAAGAATGATGACGATGAACCAGATCGGCAATACTGACTTTGGCGACAATAAATTCGGTTTAGGCTTTGCGATTGAAACCGAAAAAGGCAGTGGCGCTTTTCCCTCGCAGGCAGGCACTTTTAGTTGGGGCGGCGCTTTCTCCACTTCTTACTGGGCAGACCCAAAAGAAAAAATGATCGTCATCTTTTACCGTCAGTCGTGGATAACCACACACGGTGAATTAGGAGATAAGTTTAGGGTACTTTCCTACCAGGCTTTGAACGACTAAACCTTTACGTCTTGTTTTTTGGTAGCCGCCAAGGTCTCTTTATTCAACATCGTTGTGTCACTCACTTTTACTGGTAGTAGTTATTTCAGCAAGGCGTGCTTTAGATAATAATGATGGTTTATATTCTCTTGTGGGCATTTTTAACGGGAGGTGTCCGACAGCATCAGTTTCAGTGTAATTGTTTTACCTATTAGGTTTTTTGTGTAACATTTGAGGTGAAGACCCCTACAAAGGCATGGCTGAAAGACCAATGCAGGCAAGAAGTGTTAGCCG
>CAXUMK010000370.1:0-2455 GCA_964251885.1 uncultured Segetibacter sp.
TATTGATGCTATACATTGGCTAAAACTAATAGCCTTTTATACTGCAGAAACAACTGAAAAAGTATTTGAGCACCTTACGCAACATATTACGCGGCCGGTTTTAGCGCATTTGCTATCGGTAGTGCGTTCACTTTTGTCAGTTGGGCAGTACACACATTTTATAGCAGCACAAATGGAGAAGCTTCCTCATTATTTATTTGAAATATCAAAAAATAGTGAGGATGAAAAACGGCAAATCAACCATAACATTCTGAATGATGTATTTTACCTGGAGCAGCAAATACCGCAGAACGAAGCATGGGTAAACAATGTAGCCGCTATAATAACAGGTTATCACCAGCGCGACTATATCAATCATATACTTACACCAGCGATACTTGCGTTGCCGGTACTAACTTCTGTTGCTTATAAAGTACTCATTTCCTGCAAAGAATATGTTGAGCGCAGCGTAAACAACAAACCACAACCTCCCACTGATTGGTCGAGGCAGATGCCTGAAACTACTGGTGATAAAAAACAATGGAAGGTATTAAAGGAGTTTTTAGAGTCGCCATACCAGCAGGTTTTTGACTACCGGGTAAACCAACAGGAAAGAAGTGAAATGGAGCACGCCATCAGCAGGGTAGTGATAGACCTGACAACAGAAACCATCAGGAAAGGTTCTCCGCATACATTGAGAATTACAAAAACCCAGGCAGCATATCACCGGCAATTGAAAGAGTGGAAAGAAGATGTAATGCTATTGGAAAAAATAAATCAAAAAGCAGCAGGTAAATAAATGGTTCAATTTGAAAATGCATCAATTTAAAGCGGAATAACTATAACATATTTTGCAAAGGATAAAAACGTGGGTAAGATTTTTTTTGAGCTGGACGACATACTACTATTCAGCAGTCGTTGCGTCGCACTCTTCTACTTGTAGATATTCTATTCGGCTTTTTTTATACTTTTTTTATACTCTTAGAAATTTGTTGCAGCAATGATGTCCTTAATAATTCTGTCATAAATCAGATTTGCCAATTCATTGAACTGAAACTATCTTTTTACAATAAACTCATTGTGTAGTGCTTTAGAGCATTGACTAAATGCATTTTTATTCTATCCCATGTAACCTTATTTTGTTTTATATCGGGGTCAGGCTCTGTATCTGCTTTTTCAAAATCAGTTAAACTATGAATAATAAAACCTGTGTCTATTTGCTTAAATTTTGAAGAAAATATTTTCATCATTTCAGAAATCGGATAGTCTTTAAGCAATGATGCAATATCCCAGTAGTCTTTTTTAGCATTACGGTTACTTACAGCTTGTAGCTTCATTGGAATAATGTCTTCAATGCTCAATAATCTTATCCCTGTAATCACATCGAAAGAATGCAGCCAGGGAAAGGGATATAAAACGAAATCCACCTTTATATCATTAATAACAAATACCATTGTTTGATTTTGTTCAAACAATAATTCCGCTTCTGGAAATTTTTTTGTAATAACTTGGAAGACTGAATTTGTGTTAAAATGGGTATTTGTGAAAAAATCTAAATCGATTGAAATCCTGTGCCCTATTCTTAAAGCTATGTTGGTGCCTCCACCTAAAGCAAATGATTCAAGTTCATTTATTGCACAAATCGCTTTTAGTAATTCCAGGGTAGCGGGTGCGACTGCATTTTGTTGTAACATGTAAATTCATTTTTTTCCAGGTCGAGAATAACACATAAAAAGCTAAGCGCAGACCTTCGCAGGTACCCGGCATTTACAATTTCATTGCGTATGCGTGGCAATCCATAAAATTTCATAATGGCGACCTGGTCGTTCCATGTACCGGAGTTAAAAACTTTTTCCATTACATACAAAGAATTTTTTTCAAAATCAATGTCAGTAAAGCGTACATCCCAAAATGCTTTTTGTGAAATATCAGGTTTTTGCATAATCAAAGCTAAATCAGAAAAAAAATCAGTTTATTGAAGTAATTCACCATATAATTTGGAGCGTATTTATATACATCTTAAATTTTTCATCTTTAGTAATGAAAGCAGTTTTTTCAAAATCGGCAATTGCTGCTAAACAACGGTCAAAAGGGTCTCTATGCTGTTCCGAAAAGAAGTTACAATGGAAGTATGCAAAAAGATGTTCATTTGTGAGGCGTTGAAAAGTAAAACCCTTTTGTTGAAGTGTATTATTAAATTCTTCCAGGGTAATTTTGAAATCAGCAAATTTTCCTGATTGAACTTTGATGGCTATTTCCAGCAAGCTTATTTGGCTATACAGTATTTCTATTTCCGGGTTCTCAAGAATTTCTTTTACGCGAGGTGATAATTTATGGCTTTCTGCAACAGCCCAAAGACAAACATGCGTATCAATAAGATATTTTATCAATTACATGTATTCTTTCCAGTCATCTAATGGCTCATTAAAATCGTCAGGAACAGAAATTCTTCCTTCCAAACCACCTAATATGCGTT
>CAXUMK010000370.1:2465-4913 GCA_964251885.1 uncultured Segetibacter sp.
TTTAGATTTTTCAGCGGCTTTTTCTTGTTCGGGTAAAAATGTAATAATTACATCAGCCTTTGTTTCTATTAAAGGTGCTTTTTCCACAAGTGTAATTTTACCTTTGTCATAAATACCTTTTAAAGTAGTAAGCATTGCGTAAGCTTTTTTCAAAGTTACTTAATCTATACGTTTAAACCGACTGCACGTGTCTGTTGTTACTAATCCTCACCCAGCGGATGTCTTTAGCAGTTGTTTTTTTAGGTACTTAAAATCTGACGTTCTTTTTTCTTTTTGTGACAGGCGGGAGAATAAGGATTAAGCATCGTTGTGTCACTCGCTTGTGCTTGTAGATTCGATACTCGGCTTACAATTCATTTCCTTAAATTTGAATAAAAAATTATGGAAGCCATTACTATATTAAAGAATGAAAGCAATAATCATCGTCTTATTCAAATTGACCTTGATATGCTTGCAGGCGACCAGGAGCAGCTCGAAGATGTTTACGACATTATTGCTATTGAATTGCGCAAAAACGAAGAGAATATTCCATGGGAACAAGTAAAACAACAACTTCAACAGGAAGGCAAATTATAGCATGTATAGCATTGAAGTTAAGAAATCTGCCCAAAAAGAGTTATCTCAAATATCAACACAGTATAATAAAAAGATTGTTGAAGCCATAGATGGGCTTGCTTCTAATCCAAGACCATTTGGCTGCAAAAAATTAAAAGGAAGCGAAGCTTACAGAATAAGAGTTGCAGATTACAGAATTATTTATACTGTCGAAGATGTAATCCAATTAATAGAAGTGCAACGGATACGTCACCGAAAAGATGTTTACAAGCCCTAACTTCAACACATAGTATACTAATAAACATAAAAAATTTTCACTTCCCTTCTGCTGCCATGAAAAGATATAAGTACAAGTGAGTGACACAACCGGAGCTCCACACAGAACAATTGCCAGCTACAAAAAAATGAAGGCTTGAAACGCACTCATTCTATCTCATAAAGACACGCTGTGGTTCTATTAGCTTAATTTTACCTGCTCAACTTCAATCAATGTACGGTAGTTTTAGCAAGAACGTCCAGCTAATCGAATGTCCCCGCGATGCAATGCAGGGCTGGAAAACGTTTATTCCAACCAATAAAAAAATGGAATACCTAAACAGTTTACTCAAAGTCGGCTTTCACACACTTGACTGCGGCAGCTTTGTTTCTTCAAAGGCAATTCCTCAAATGGCCGATACAAAGGAAGTAATCAACGGCCTATCATTAGAAGACAGTAAAACAAAACTGCTGGTAATTGCAGCCAACGTAAGAGGGGCGCAGGAGGCTGTGCAATTTGAACAAATCAGTTATCTCGGCTTCCCGTTTTCTATTTCTCCCACCTTCCAAATGAGAAACACCAACAGTACTATCGAAGAAAGCGTGAGCAGAGTGGAGGAGATACAGAACCTTTGCTTACAACATAGCAAGGAACTGGTTGTGTACCTGAGCATGGGTTTTGGCAATCCTTACGGCGATGATTACGACGAAGAAACCCTGTTGCACTGGGCTGATGAAATGGTAAAAAGAAATATAAAAATTGTTTCCCTTGCAGATACAGTTGGCGTAGCTGATGCCGATCAAATTAATTTTGCATTGAGTACTCTGATACCTGCGTATCCGCAAACTGAGTTTGGTGTTCACCTTCACTCAACTGCCGCCAACTGGCAGCAGAAACTGGCGGCAGCAGCAGAAGCGGGATGTAAAAGATTTGACGGTGCGCTTAAAGGAATTGGAGGTTGCCCAATGGCCGCGAACGAACTGACAGGAAATATGAATACCGAATGGATGATCAGTTATTTTAAAGAGAACGATATATTGTGTGTAATGAATGAAGACGCCTTACACGAAGCTTTACGTTTGGCTTCAGAAATATTCGGGCTTGATTTTTAGCCACAAAGGCACGTCGACCCAAGAAAAAGTAAGAGAGACTTATCAAACCTTTGTGTCTTCGAGCCTTCGTGGCTATCCATTTCAATTTAAATTTGCAGCCTATGAAAATGATGCTCGACATTAATATTACATCTCCTGCTGAAAAAATAACTTATTCTGACACCATTTTTCTCATAGGTTCCTGTTTTACAGAACACATCGGCAAAAGGCTTGAGGAGCTGAAATTCCCTATACTTCAAAACCCTAACGGTATTTTATTTGACCCCGTCAGTGTAAGTAAAAGCATCAATTCTTACGTCGATTTAAAGCCTTATGAGCAAAAGGATTTGTTTTATCTCAACGAACTGTGGCAAAGCTGGAACCATCATTCGATGTTCTCGGGCATGGATGCAGGAAGTGTTTTATTAAACATCAACCTTTCTCAAAAAAAAGCGCATGAGCATTTAAAAAGCGCCACCTGGCTTGTCATTACTCTCGGTTCTTCGTTTTCATACCAGCTTAGCAGCGAAGAGAATTATCCGGTGG
>CAXUMK010000371.1:0-4882 GCA_964251885.1 uncultured Segetibacter sp.
TGTAAACAATACCTCCGGGGCCATTGGGTCCAACCAATCTTACAAGGTTGTCATCATTATCTATATCATTGTCAGGATAAGGACTGGTAGCCTGAGTTGAATTATTCGGGCTCTGCTGGTAGCCAGGTAAAATCGGCATTGAAACGATATACTTTCCTTCTGCGAGGTTAGTAAACTTATAGTTGCCTAAAGCATCGGTCGTGGTAGTTTTGATAGCAGCTCCATCAGGCAGGTTATCGCCGTTATTATCAGTGTACAAGCTTATCGTTGCACCGGGAATGCCTGGCTCGTTATCGTCTCTCTTTCCATCACCGTCGTAGTCGTTCCATACCTGGTTGCCAAGAGTAAGGTTTGTAGCCGGAACATAATTGGTAAAGCCTGCATCTATAGTAAAATCACTTTGATTAGCCGCAATAGTTACAGTTACAGGGCCACCGTTTACAGGGTCGCTGTCTTTGGCATCATTGCTACCGGCGTTTGCAGGACTTGCATGTAAACCTGCAGGAGTTGCAAAGCTTATTTTATAGGTACCTGGTCCAAGATTAGGGAAATTATAATAACCGTCAAATTGAGGAGCATTCAGGTTATTGGCTGCGTTATAAGTAAGAGTGGTGGTGGTAGCTGTTCTTCCGTCGGAGAAAGTGATCGTTACCGGTACACCATTTATACCTGGCTCGCCTGCATCCTGGATGCCGTTGCCGTTCAAATCGTTCCATACAAAATCACCGATGAATGAATTACCGCATTCTGCAAGATCAAGTGTATTGTTTCCGTTTGCATCATCACCATCAGTTGTTGGTTCCTGGCCTGCTGTAAGAGTGATAGCGTTTGTGTAAACAATACCTCCGGGGCCATTGGGTCCAACCAATCTTACAAGGTTGTCATCGTTATCGATGTTATTATCAGGATAAGGACTGGTAGCCTGAGTTGAATTATTTGGACTTTGCTGGTAGCCTGGTAAAATCGGCATTGAAACGATATACTTTCCTTCTGCCAGGTTAGTAAACTTATAGTTGCCTAAAGCATCGCTTGTAGTAGTTTTAATAGCAGCGCCATCGGGCAGGTTATCGCCATTATTATCAGTGTACAAACTGATGGTTGCACCCGGAATGCCTGGCTCGTTATCGTCTCTTTTCCCATCACCGTCGTAATCATTCCATACCTGGTTGCCCAAAGTAAGGGTTGGGGCCGGTCCATGACATACGAAGCAAATATCATCTATCACAAAATCATTTCCCGTGCAACTGGTGTTATCATCAGTGATGCTAAGCGTTACTGAACCGCTTTGAGAAGCGGTATAATCTACTTTTACATACTGCCAGTCTCCGGCCGTAGCGGTTACCGTTTTTGTAGCTTCTGCTGAGTTGGCGCCGATAATTTTCAGGTGTGCAATTGCGTTCTGGCTATTTGTATTAGCTGCATTGGCAATCCATGCGCTGAATTGATAAGTACTTCCTTTAACTACAGATACTGTATTATACCAAACACGTTTGCCACTTACTGAGCTACCGTCAACAAACATCATAAGATTGCCTGAATGAGGGGCAAAAGAACCGAAACCGGAATATATAGGAGCAACATTATTTACTAAACTATACTGCCCACATGAGGAAGTAGATGAAGTTATTGAATAGTCAGAACCTGCTGAACCTAAACTTGTGGTACTTATTTCAAAACCGCCGTAAAAACCATCGCCGTTGCTCAAAGTATTGCCAACACAACCGCCCATTGAGCAATAAGTAGAAATGGTGTTACAATCGCTTCCTGACAGTACATGCAGACGAAGCGATTTGTCGCCACCGTAAATTGTATAAGACGGATTTGAAGCACAGGGAGTGCCGCCATCGGCTATTAATAATCTAACCTCTACACCTTCGAGATTGCTTTGCGAATTTGCAATACTTAGCGCAGGTGAAGTGCTAAGAACACCGGTAGCAGAAACACCTGAAACTGAAGAAACAACACCATTAATAGTGTTGTTTCCATTTACAAAGCACTTCCAGACATTAGAGTTGTCTCTATACTGCCAGTTATACTTAGAACTGCTGTTTGTGTTACTTACATGTGCTGTTACACTTAATGTGCTTCCTGTGCAGATGTAGCCGCAGGAATTGAAATAGTCAACAGTATGTGCAAAAAGCGTAACTGCCTGAGAAAGCAACAGCAAGGATAAAATAAATACTTTAGCAAACCAGGCAGAGCCCCTAGTTTGACAAGTATTTTTCGGAGTAAAAGCACGATGCATACACGATTATTTATAGATTAATGAATAAAAAAAGAATTTAAAGCTGGCTGTAAAAACCTCTTACTCAAAAGACATAGCATACTACTCCCACATTTTTAAAAATTTTATTTTTTAAAAAAGTATCAGCATATACAGCAGCGGTAAAAGAGTTCCTTTTACCTCCAGTTAAATAAAAAATGACGATTAAAAACCTGCACTAAAAAACACAAACACATTGGTTACACGAGTACGGATTGGAGTTATTCAGAAAATATATACTGGATGAAAAAAGGCAGTAATTGTATAACATTTATCAAATTTCGCCAGGATAATGTATTGATGTAAGCTGAATGTAAAAAGTTGCAAGCACTATTTAATTTCAGAAATAAAATTTCTTTTGACTAATAGCATACCCATTTTATATTGCGCAAGGGATAAAAAGCTGAGTAGAAGTTTTTTTTGAACCGGGCTAAATTACTACTATGAGTCAACCGTTGCAATCATGGATTTGTCGTTTTCTTTTCTTCCAGTGGAAGGAAAGAAAAGGATCACCCGTATACTTTTTATTCTTTATTCGACAAGCCAGAGAGACGCTTGTATCCCATGACAACTATAGCTCCCTTTAGGGCGAGGGGTTTTAGCTCCCTTTAGGGCGGGGGGTTAAAACTTTCTTCAGCTTGCAATTTCACTTCTATTAAATCGTTTATGACTACAATACTTACAAAACTCTTTGTTTTTTAATAAATACATTTTCAATATATCGTTATGAATATTACTGATCTTCCAATACCTGCTAATGAAATGGAAAGGCTCATAAGTCTCTCAGGTTATGATTTAGATTATTCGGGATTGAAAGATAATTTAAAAGACCTCACTAAGCTTGCTGCTAAAGTTGCAGGTACAAATATGTCTTTGGTAAATCTGATAGATTCTTTTACCCAGTGGACAGTTGCAGATCATGGACTGGCTATAGATCAATTGGCAAGAGAAGATTCTGTTTGTCAATACACGATTATGGAAGACGAATGTTTTGAGGTGAAAGATCTTTCGTTAGACGATCGTTTTAAAAACAAGAATTATGTAAAAGGCGACCCGAATTTAAAATACTATTTCGGCATTCCTTTAAAGACAAAAGACGGACATAATATTGGCGCCTTGTGTGTGCTCGACAGAAAAATGCATGTGATTGATCCGGAAAAGATCGAACTGTTAAAGATTATCGGCAGTGAGATTTTAAACAGGCTGCAAACTATTAAAATCATTGAAGGGCTTAAAAACAAAGTAATCGAATCACGTGATGCCAAATTAAAGGCAGCGCATGATATAAGAGGACCTTTAAGCGGCATTATCGGTCTGGCTCAACTGATTAATGAACAGGGCGACCAAAATAAGCTGGAAGATGTGTTGCAGCTTCTAAGCATGATACAAAAAAGCGGAACCTCTATTCTCGAACTTGCCGATGAAATACTCACCGAAGAAAAAAAGTCTCAAAATAAGTCAGCAAATTTGCATAGCAACGAGTTTAACCTGCTCATTTTCAAAGATCAATTAGAGAAGCTTTACCAGCCACAGGCTTTAAACAAAGAAATTACATTTACCATAAATACCAATTCTCTTGCCCACGAAACTCCTTTTTATAAAAACAAGCTTTTACAAATAACCGGCAACCTCATTTCTAATGCCATAAAATTTACGCCTCCTAAAGGAACAGTAACGGTAAACCTTGATTTAACAGTTGAAGAAAATAAAAACACGCTGCATATTACTGTAAAAGACACCGGAGCCGGCATTGCCCAGGAAAGCATATTTAATCTTTTAAGCGGTCAGGGTACATCAACAAGCGGAACGGTTGGCGAACAGGGATTTGGCTTTGGTTTGGTGCTGGTAAAACATTTAGTCGACAGTCTTAAAGGAACAATGAAAATTCATTCAATACCCGGCGAAGGCGCCACTTTCGAAGTTTTATTGCCACAGATACAATAGGATAAGATGCATAAAAATCTTAAATAATTTTGTAGTAGCGGAGGCTTCCCCTGCCCGTTTAATTGTAATACTGAATTGTACCAACCTTATTTTTACCGGACGCATTCCTACAACCATTTTAGATTTAAGTACCCTGCGGAACACTTAAACCAGCGAGAAGACCCCAGCAGGACGAAGAAGCTAATCTTTTTATGTACTTAGCTTTTGTACTACTATTTGGCATCGTTGTGTTACTCACTTACGCTCTGTTCTTTATTCAACTTTTCTCACTGTTGTATAAAACAAAAAAGCCACTGGCTATTTTACTAACCAATGGCTTCTTTATATTTTAGCTTCTTAACCCTCACTACTATTGCAGGTCATAAGACACTGAAACGGCACAAGCATGAACACCAACAAACTGCAGAACGGCACACGCTGCAACACCAACACAGGCGAAAAAGCTCTTGGGGTGGATGTAGGAGAACTCTTTACCGCTAACCAGGTTCTTACAGATGTAAATTCTATTGATAAAAGTGTAATAGAAAAAGTTTCATTGATTGAACAACTGGACAAAAAAGAAAAGGCTGCTTTCTTTACCATGCTCGATGCGCTGATTACAAAAAAGAAGCTGAAGGATTCTCTAACCAATACGCTGGCAATGGCTCATAACTAAAACAAAAAAGCCATCGGCTA
>CAXUMK010000372.1:0-4867 GCA_964251885.1 uncultured Segetibacter sp.
GTAACAAATGATGATGCACTTACCGTAGCTGAAAAATAGATGATCAGACAGATGAAGCTATAAGATGAGTGCTGTTATTGCATGCGAAGCTGTGCCAGCTTCACCAATGGCTAAACTGACTTACGCTGCAAATTAGAATGCACCCTTCCATAGGACGTTCTTTTGGAATGCTTAACTACTTTCTTCCAAGCTGCCATAAAAGATACTGCACAAGGGAGTGACGCAACCAAAGCTGCCATAAAATACAACTGACGGTTACCAAAAAAACTACAAATACTAAAACATGGCAAAGGAAGAATTTAGAAGTATAAGTAAAAACAAAAGAGGCCGTTGAAAATCAACAGCCTCTTTTGTAACAATAAAAACAAAACTATGAGCAACAAAAACTAAAACGCAAATTTCTGAGATTTTAACTGGGCAAGATTGGGATCCATTTGTATTGCCTTTTCACACATTTCAATTCCTTTATTTTTATCACCTTTCTTTTGAAAAGCAAGACCTGTCATATACAATGCCCGGCTGTTTGAAGGATCGTTCTGGTACACTTTGTAATAAGTCTCTGCCGCATCCTGAAACTTCTCTACTTTATAATACGCCTGTGCTATCTGGAAAAGAATTTCAGGATTTCCGGGTTTGTTTTCCAAAACCTTGTTCAAAATTTCAACTCCTTTGGTAAGATTGTTATCGAGATAAGCCAAACCAAGATTTTCATAATAATCAAGGTCTGTCTTGTAACCTTTATCTGCAGCCTGTTCAAAATATTTAGCGGCTGTCTTTTCATCATTCATTGTGTAGTACAATAAACCGAGTTCATAAATCAACTGGTTGTTATTTGGGTCCAGTGCAAGCGTTTGATTGTACACTGCAATGGCCTGTTTGTAATTGCTCATTTCAATCAGCACTTTACCAAGCAATGTAACCGCCTCAAGCTTACGTGGATTTTCTGCAAGCGCTTCATTTAAAAACTTCTGTGACTGTCCGTAATTTTCAAGCTCGTAGTAGCTTTTGCCCATCATGTATTTTAAATCAGTTGCATTGCCAGCATTTGCAAGCTTGTTTCCATACATAAGCACATCCTTCCAGCGGTGAAGCATAAAACTTACTTCAGTCATTCTCTGCAAAGCAAGCGGGTGATTAATATTGGCTTCAAGCACTTTTGCAAACTGCTCAACTGCGGGAAAAAATTTTCTTTGCTCTACCAAATAGTCCCCATACTGAATGCGGACATCAGCATCTGAAGGGGCGAAACTAACGGCCTTTTGAAAGCTTTTATCAGCTTCCCATACTTTACGTGACTTGTTAAGCTCTATTGCCTTTTTTACATAAAAAGCAGCGCTGTCGCTACTATTATAACAAAAACCTGCAATTGTGCATCCGGCAAATAATGTAGTGAATAAGACTTTCTTCATAATGGAAAATGGGGGGTGATGGTAAATTTTTTGAAGCAAGCTTGTTATTCCCCAAATTGAGACTTTTTTTCCCTTATTTCAAAATAATTCCCGCCAATGGGGGTAAGTTTAGAATAAGTTGGTAGATTTTCTCCTTTTCGTTAATAACCTCAGATCTTACTTGAGTATTATAAACGTCTCCTGCTCCCCAATATTTTATTGAGTCACTATTAAAAACCTCTTTCCACTTACTTTTGCCTTTTACGGTCATTTGAAAATCCAGGCGGGGTTGAGGCAGCATATTTAATACAACGAGGATGTCGTTTTCGCTGTCGTTTCCCATGCGCTTGTATACCATAATGCATTCATCAGGGTGATTAAGGTCTACCCATTCAAAGCCTCCATGTTCAAACTGTTTCTCATGCAGGGCAGGTTCTTTTGTATAAAGATGGTTCAGGTCTCTTACACAATGCTGCAGCAGTCTGTGAGAATCATTACCCAGTAAATCCCACTGCAATTCACTTTTATAATTCCATTCTTTTGTGTCGCCAAACTCATTTCCCATAAAGAGTAGTTTACCTCCGGGATGGGTGTACATGTAAGTGTACAGCAGTCTTAGGTTTGCAAACTTTTGCCAGTTATCGCCCGGCATTTTATATATCATCGGGCTTTTTCCGTGCACTACTTCGTCATGGCTCAATGGAAGCATGAAGTTTTCGTTGTAGTAATAAGCCATGCTAAACGTAATCTGATCCTGGTGATGAGGTCTTGCAAACTGGTCGCGCTTAAAATAATTGAGAGTATCGTGCATCCAGCCCATCATCCATTTCATACCAAACCCAATTCCGCCTGCAAAAGTAGGCCGTGATATTCCAGGCCAGTCGGTAGATTCTTCGGCAATAGTTTGTACATCAGGAAAATCGCGGTAGATAGTCTCGTTAAGGTCTTTGATAAAGGCGATTGCTTCAAGGTTGCCGTTTCCGCCAAATTCATTCGGTTCCCATTCGCCTTCGTTGCGGCTGTAATCGAGACGGAGCATAGATGAAACCGCATCTACTCTTATTCCGTCTATATGAAATTTTTCAAACCAAAATCTTGCATTGCTTATCAAAAAAGATTTCACCTCTCCGCGCTTGTAATTGAAAATATACGAGTTCCAGTCGGGATGAAAACCCTTGCGCATATCGGCATATTCGTAGGTATGTGTACCGTCGAACATATACAAACCATGTGCGTCGTAAGGGAAGTGCGAGGGAACCCAGTCTAAAATAACCCCGATACCAGACTCGTGAAAAGCATCGATCATAGCGGCAAAATCCTGCGGAGAGCCAAAACGGCTGGTAGGTGCGTAATATCCGGTACCCTGGTAACCCCAGCTACCGTCGAAGGGATACTCCATTACCGGCATTAGTTCTATATGTGTAAACCCCATTTCTTTTACATACGGAACGAGCCGTTCGGTTATTTGTGCGTAGGTATTGTAACTTTCTTCATCGTGTTTTGAAGGACGCATCCAACTGGCAAGATGCACTTCATACACCGACCATGCCGAGGTTAATGCATTGTGCTTTGCCCGGCTCTTCATCCATTTTGCATCGGTCCATGCATAATCGACGCCCCAGGTAATAGTCGCTGTATATGGTCTTTTTTCCCAGTAATGGGCATAAGGATCGCCTTTATCGAGCTTTGCCCCATTAAAACCATGAATGTGATATTTATACACTTCTCCTTGTGCAACCCCCGGAATAAAACCTTCCCAGATGCCGGATTGATCGAGCCTCACCATTAAAGGGTGAGTATGTTTGACCCAGTTGTTAAAGTAGCCAATCACAGAAATGTATGTAGCGTTGGGAGCCCAAACCGCAAAATAAGTTCCCTTTTCACCAAGCACTTCTATTTGCTTGTTACCAAATTTATTGTAAGCGCTGTAGTGTGTTCCCTGTTGAAAATTGGTGATGTCATCATCAGTAAATAAAGAATAATTCCACACAGGTTTCGAAGAGTCAACAAAATGAATTTCCTCGTATTTGGCTGCTGCTGTTTCTTTCTTTTCAATGTCTGCATTTACAGAAATGGCGGTATCTTTTTTATTAGAATCTTTATCAGAACCACTGTTGATTTTATCTGCCATATTCATATTTTTTTATGAAGATAAAGTAACGCAATTGTAGCATCATTATAAAAAGAATCGAAAAGGCGTAAACCTGGGAAAGATTTTGTAAAACAGGAAAGTTGTGATACCAGCTATACATCTTCTTTCGGCATCGTTGTGTCACTCTCTTTTACCTGTAGTTATTCTATTCAGCTTTTTACAAACTGCTTTATTACTACAATGGCTTAAGATTTGCTGATTTTCTAAGAGTATTTCACTTTAAAACTTTTGTTATGCAAGACAAGAAAACTGTAGAAGAGATAAATAAGGAAATGGAAAACTCAACATCTGATGTTCAAAACATTGAAGAGAAAAAACCAAAAGGTTCGGGCATATTTACTGTAGACGGCAAAGAGTTGCCTGAAATAGAAGGCGGCTACGATATTATAAATCCGGGTGGCAATCTTGCAGACGATGATTTTGTATCAGTATAGTTGAGATAGAAAAAATTGTTTTGATATTGAAAACTCTTTCATATTTGTGAAAGAGTTTTTTATTGCAGTAGCCTCAGCCAGTGGCCGGGCTCAATTTGTGAGAGAAAGTCTGTTCCCATTATTAATTCACAACAAAATTCGTCGGGTTTAATCAGTAAATAGGTTGACTGTAAAAATAAGGTTAAGCCTAATGTAAAGAATCGGTATTGAAGTTATCGCCCCAGAGAATATTTAGTAATTTTTCTCCTTCTTCTGTGGCAGTTTTTTGCTTTTGAAGTTCCATTTCTAATTCTGAAATTCTTTCGCGCAGCTTTCTTAATTCCAGTTTGTTGGTTATACAAGAATCACACATTTCCTCTTTTAGCAGGTCACTAGCTATATCCTGCTGGCAATCATTACAAGTTTCCATAATTAAAATCTTTAATTGGCAATCGTATTAATTGTAACGGCTTTTTAATACATGTATTGTTTGTAAAATTCTATAACCTCAAACCAATAAATAAAATAACAAACCATTTTGTTTATTCAGTTTTAAAAAAACTTCTACTTTTCATAATCAGGCAATTGCAATTGTAATTATAACAGACTATTCATCACTCAGCTTACATTACTAACTCCTGTAAATTTGATTCACTTTTCAATGCCACTTTCATTTATTCTTTTAACAAGAGCAGAAAAAAGCTCTGTGTGATGTAACGGCAGCACAAGTATGACGGTTTTGGAAACAACCCCGTTGCATAAACAGAGGTTGAAAACCGAAAAAATTGGCAAAACATGGTTTATCAAGTGATGCAGGTGACTCCCTGGTTTTGTCGAATAAAGAATGAAAAGTACAAGTGTGATCCTTTTCTTTCCTTCCACTGGAAGAAAAGAAAACGACAAATCAATGATTG
>CAXUMK010000373.1:0-4834 GCA_964251885.1 uncultured Segetibacter sp.
AAACGTAATGGGCAAAGTCAAATAGATGTGTAAAGGCAAATGTTTGTGTCATGGTTCTTATTATGCATTTAAAAAGAATAGCTAAGAAGCTGTGTGTATTTGGTTATACTTAAAGCCTTATAAAATGTGCAACACATTTTATGAGTTAGGCTGTATTACTACTATTTTTCTTCGTTGCAATGATGGATTTGTCGGTTTATTTTCTTCCAGTGGAAGGAAAGAAAAGGATCACACCTGTACTTGTATAGCTTCATTGGGCTTTCTTGAAAAGCACTATGTATCAACAATAGCAATATACAGAAAGGGATTGTATAACTTTATCTAAACAGCATAAGCAATGCGTTTAGGATACCGTATAAAAAACCTTATTACCTTAGTAACGGACAGAAAAGAGAAAGAAAAAACCTTATTACCTTATCATTACGTTGTGAACAGAATACCACAATTTTTATACTCATTTTCAGTTTCAAAATCAGAGAAGAATGCCAGGCGTTTATAAAGCACTATAACGAAGACTTTGAATGGGAGATATAAGGTAATAAGGTTAATTATTTTTGGGCAGAGACGTTGTGTTACTAAGGTAATAAGGTTAGATGTTATTCACAATTCTATATCTTGTCCTGCTGCAGTCTCCTTCAAAATCCTGTAAGTTGGACAAGTGAGCCGGCATGCTGACAGCGCAAAGTCTCATGCTAAAACATAATTGCTTTGCTATCAACCCTCCGCTTCAACATAAACTTATAAGGAGAAGTATAGCAACTTTCGCGTTGAAACTGAAGATGCCACTTTTACTACCAATGAAGTGATTGCGACGCAACGATGATGCTATGAAAAATTGAAGCGGGTATAAAAAAATAGATTACTCACCTCTCTTTCCTCCGACCATTCCACTTGCAAGCAGTCCGAAGACCAAACCTATAATTAAACCGATAGCCACGTGTTTTATGGCCATTCCTAATAGTAACCCGATAATGATAAGCATGGCAAATCCAATCTTTTTTCTCTGCTGATATTGTTTTGACATTTTAACCCCCGCCCTAAAGGGAGCTTTGCAGTCCCGCTTTAGATAATTTTAAATTTGTTACTTGTTTTTTGGAAGTGCGATTAAGTTAGCAAGCAGGCGATAAGCGCCGGGAATACCGGCAGGAAGCTGCCTGAACAGAACCAAACTTACATAAGCAAAGTTACCCTTGCCATATTTGGCTATCACTAAACTGCCATTGCTTTTTGTCTCACCTGCGTCGTTCATACCCAGCAATTTTTCAAAATGCTCATCTGACTGCTCAGCCTGGTAAGTGCTGCGTTCCTGTATCCAGCCATCGAAATCTTTTTCGGTTATTTTGTTTGGATAATTTAAAGCGGGATGTGCTGGTAAAAGAAAATCGACCTTTGCATTTTCTTCGGTTACCCTTGTACTCGCAATGTTTAACGGATAAGGCCCGATTTGAATCTTTTTCTGACCAAACTGTGTGCTTCTATTGTATTGCACGATTACGTTTCCACCGTTTTGTATGTAACGGTTTAGCACCTCATTTTTATTGCCAACAAATTCAAAAACATTATAAGCACGTACGCCAACGATAACCGCATCCAACTGCTGCAGCGTTTGATCGTTCAGGTTTGCTTCATTTAAAAAAGTAACCTCGTATCCAAGGGCAGTCAGGGCATCGGGCACTTTGTCGCCTGCGCCAATGATATAACCTACCTTTTTACCAACTGTTTTTATATCGGGTTTTAGAAGGTTGGTTTTTGCCTTGGGAAAGTAAGTTATGGTGGGTATATGGTCGTAAGCAATAATCCTGGTGTAACCGTTGTACCCGCCATCTTTGGTTTGCAAGCTTACCGGTTCGCTCGTGTTCATCTCTTTAGACTTTGAGGCAAATGTAGTAGTCAGGTAATTCTCATTATTATTTGCTCCGCCAAAGTCAACCGAAGGAAAGTTGTTAGACCAGTTAGCAGAATACTTTTGATCGATAATGTAATGCGAAGTATCCCGAAGATTGTTTTTGAAGTGTATCTCTGCTGTAACGGGATTGCTGTTTAAAGAAACGTAATTGTCTTTTACATAATTGAACTCAACTTTTGGCAATACAGCCAACGGCTCGTACAGTTCTCCTTTTGCAGCATCAACCACCTTGTATTGAACCGGGCGTTTTATGGTAAAATCAGTTCCTTCGATATTAACGATAAAGGTGGCTTCGAATGAAAGATTGTTTTCTGCTTTACCTATCAGCATCTGGTCTCTAACGTCAAAAGAGCCATCTGTCGGCGGGTAAACCAACCAGTAAGGCTGAGAGATTTTTTTATCAGGACTTACATAAAATGATTTATTCATTGCAAAGTTTTCATTGAATCCTAAAACAGATGAAAAGCTGCTGTCAAAGCTTTCGAGCCTGATATTTTTTAAAGTAGCGTTTACCTGTGCTCTTTTATCGCAAAAGAAAGAAACGGTGAAGTTGTCGCCCTGCACAACATTTGGCTGGTTAGCCGTTGCTTCAGTAAACAGCCCTGCGCATTCTTCTATAATCTGTTGCGTTTCGTTGAGCTTTTTGTTTCGCCAGTTGCTTTCAGGAAGCGCTTTAATTGCATTGTATAATATTACCAAAGCCGGTACTGAAAGTTCGGGTTTATCAAATTTAAAACTGGTTACTATATCGTTTACCATGCTTTGCACTTTGTCTCCGCCTGGCAATCTTTTCCAGTCAGTAACTATTCCATCCATCAAATCATTTGTTGGCGCATCGCCAGCCGTGGTCGAAAAAAATTCTGTTACCGAACCTCGTCTTCTTGGCCTGCCTTCACCCTGGCTTTTATGCATGCTGCGTGCTTCGCCGCCCAACTCACCATAACTTTTTCCAATTAAAGGATTGTAGCCGCCAACCTCGATCTTTAACTGGTTATCGCCGGTTGTATTGTTGCCACCAAAGTTGAAGGTATTCCACAGTATCCTTTTTGCCTGCCAAGGTTTTACACCGTATTTAAACTGCTCAGGAAAACGGTTTGGGTCGGCAGCGGCAGTAAATGCTTCGTCTGCTAAAATTGCCGAAGCTGCATGATGACCATGCCCTGCTCTTTTATCAGGCGGAAAACGTTTAATAATTACGTCGGGCTGGTATTGCCTGATAACCCAAACAACATCGCTCAAAATTTTATCTCTGCCCCAAATGCGAAGCGCCTCATCAGCGCTTTTGCTAAAGCCAAATTCATAAGCCCGGCTAAAGAACTGTTCGGCGCCATCTATCCTTCTTGCAGCGAGCAGTTCCTGTGTTCGTATCATGCCCAGTTCAATGCCCTGTTCGCTGCCTATCAGGTTCTGGCCTCCATCTCCTCTCGTCAGGCTAAGGTAGGCAGTGCGGTATAATTTCTCTTTGGCAAAATAAGGGAGCAGCCCGTTATTCTCATCATCGGGATGAGCGGCAACATATAAGACACTTGCAAGAACATTTAATTTTTTAAGCTGCTGGTAAATGTCGGCGCTGCTGTAAGTAACCGGAACCTGGGTGTAACCAGTTGAAATGTGAAAGCAAAAAATGATTAGCAGTAAACCCTTCAATATTTTCATCATGCTGCGAAGATAAAGTTTGTACAGCAAGCGGGTAAAAAGGAGTAAGATCTTTTGGTAAGCAACAGGCAAGAACAGAATTAATAAGCTGTTATCTGTCGTAATGCCGTTGTCTTATGTTTTGAACTTCAATAACAGTAAAAGCATGTTCGAAATTAATAGAACCAGATTGCAGATTACGCAGCAATATTTCGCCGGCGAATAATGGATACTGTCCCTTTTCCCTAAAAAAAACCACAGCCGGAGGATTGGTAATTCTATAACGAAAAATCAGTTCCCCATAATCTTTATCAAAAGTTAGAATAATATAGTTGTAGTTACACGCAATCTGCAGCACTTCTTCATCAGAAATACCAGGAGCAGTTTCCTGAATGCTTAAAATATGGTAATTATTATTTCGTATTAACTCAATGGAGGGTACAGGAAAATTCTCATTAGCAAGGAACATATTAAGCGATAGCGGATAACGGAAAATAAAATTCGTGCTGCATACAATCTTTCAGATATGCGAAAACAGCTTTGATAGATTCATTAGAAAGATTGGGATAGCTTTCTAATATTTGCGCTTCGGTCCAGCCTGAGGATAATAATTCCAAAATCAATTCAACTGATATTCTCGTTCCTTTAATAACAGGCTTTCCTAAAAGTATTTCTTTGTTTGAAGTAATATAGTTTTGCCACATGGTTCAAAAATACAAAAAACCGTGTGTATTGTTGTTTTGACAGATTAGGAGTAATCTTTTACAATTTTCATTGTTTTATCAAAATTCAGTTTGCGCAGCATGTAAACAAAAATGAGTGATAACAAAAGTATGAAGACACTTCGTCCAAAAATAACAAATCAATGCTTTTACATTTATCCAATTGTTTTTACCTTACAGGTATCAATCATTCGTCTTTTAATGCAGTCAGCATTATTGACTCGTCTAAAGCTCTTTGAGCTTTTCAGTCCCGTCCTGCTTTCGCAGGGCAGATTATAGGAGAATTGTTATGAAGCAACGTAAACCGCAATTGTTTACAGAAGACCAGTTATTCAATATCTGGCTTCAGCTTTTCATTTTTGTCTTACTGCTTATCTGGACAAAATGATCGACCCCGAGCCGAAAGATTTCTTTCGGCTCTTTTTTGTGTTGTTATAGCTGTCAAGAGATAAATTAGTGTCTCTCTTTGGCTTGTCGAATAAAGAATTAAAAGTACAAGTGTGATCCTTTTCTTTCCTTCCACTGGAAGAAAAGAAAAGGACAAATCCATGATTGCAACGATGTAAAATAG
>CAXUMK010000374.1:0-4737 GCA_964251885.1 uncultured Segetibacter sp.
TTTCCAAGCCCAAAGGGCTTAAACAAAAATAGCCACGGGTGAAACCCGTGGTAAAAGAGACGAATTTTCAACAACCCTGAAAGGGTTGAATAACAAGATTGCATAAATAATAATTTTTGAAAAGGGAAACTCACCGTTTAATTAAAGTCATAAAGGAGGCTAAAATATTCAACCCCTTTGGGGTTGCTATAACCCTGTTTTCAAGCAACCACGGGTTGCACCTGTGGCTACTTTAGTTGAACCCTTTCAGGGTTTTCATCTCTATTATTAGCCCCTTAAAAATAAGAATTAACACACTTAAAATCATTTATAGTTATCAAGGGACACAGGTGATTCTTTGGCTTGCTAAATAATGAATAAACAGTATAAGTGTGCGACGCAACGAAGACTCATAGTAGTAATACAGCCCGGCTCCAAAAAAATCACTGCACATCTTTATGCCGCGCGAAGTATAATAACAAAGGACTGCAATAATCCGGAATGCACCCTCATCTTATCTTCTGGTAGACGAACGAGGAAAGAGAAGAAGCGAACAATGGCAAAGTTTTTTCTGTTATTGATACCTGCTAATTAACCATGCATGCCATTAATTGAATTTACAGATAAAGGTTTGTGCTGTCCCCAGGGTAAGTTTTACATTGACCCGTGGAAGCCGGTAGACAAAGCTTTAATTACACACGCGCACAGCGATCATGCACGGTGGGGTTCTCAATCGTACCTGTGTCACCGCTATACAAAACCATTATTGCAATTAAGGCTGGGCGACAATCCATATCAAACAGTTGAATGGGGCGAAACAGTTTTTATGAATGGAGTAAAAGTCTCTTTTCATCCCGCAGGTCATGTTATTGGCTCTTCTCAAATAAGAATGGAATACAATGGAGAAGTTTGGGTATTTAGCGGCGATTACAAAGTAGTAGATGACGGACTTAGCGGACAGTTTGAAGTAGTTCTCTGCAATACTTTTATCACCGAATCGACTTTTGGCCTTCCAATTTATAAATGGAAATCGCCCGAGCAAATAAACAAAGACATTCAAAACTGGGTACTCAAAAATCAGCAGGAAAAAAAGACAAGTGTATTGATTGCTTATAGTTTAGGCAAGGCGCAAAGAGTGATAAACGCAGTAGCAGAAGTGACACAAAACATATACGCTCATGGAGCCATATTCAATGTACATGAAACCCTGGTAAAGGCAGGATGGAAATTGCCGGAAGTAAGAAGAGTCATGTACGCAACAACGAAGGAAGAACTTGCGGGAAGCGTTGTTATTGCGCCTCCGAGCGCTGATGGAAGTTCGTGGATGAAACGTTTTCCAACTCATGTCACAGGCGTGTGCAGTGGCTGGATGCAGGTACGCGGAAATGCAAGACGAAGAAATGCAGATGCAGGTTTCGTAATGAGCGACCATGCAGACTGGCCCGGATTGTTACAGGCAGTAAAAGCAACCGGTGCAGAAAAAGTGTTTGTCACACATGGCTTCCAGGCAACCTTTAGCAGGTATTTGAACGAAACAGGAATTGAAGCCGCAGAGGTTAAAACGGAGTACGGAAATGATGAAGATATAGCCCCTCCAACCTCACCTGAAGAAGAAACCCTATCAAATATCCCCGCAGAGGATAGCCCGTCCAATCTTCCCGAAGAGGAGGCTTTTAAAGAAGATGAATGACGATATAAACGATATTGAAAACCTGTTAAATGAGGATCACGAGAGGGACATTTCTTGCTCCCCTTCAGGGGCTGGGGGCGCTGTTTCTTCCTCCCCTTTAGGGGTCGGGGGTTTAGGTATTGGGGGCTTTGCAGACCTGGTAAAAGTATTGGGCACCAGCACAAAAACAACTGATAAGCTTGCAGCGCTGGTTCAATATTTTGCATCGGCTGATGATAAAGACAAGGTTTGGGTAATAGCTCTTTTTAGTGGAAGAAAACCAAAACGGGCAGTCAATACAACACAACTGGTAACCTGGTGTGTAGAAGTTGCAGAGTTGCCCGGATGGCTATTTGGTGAAAGTTATCACACTGTAGGTGACCTTGCCGAGACAATCTCTCTTTTACTTCCCGAAACAGTTTCTGATCAGCCGCACGAAAACAAATCGTTGCATTTTTACATAGAAACTTTCAAACAAATTGAAAAGCAGGATGAATCAATAAAACGCGGGTTTATCCTGGATAGCTGGAAACAAATGAATCAAAATGAAAGATTTGTTTTTAATAAACTCATAACCGGCGCCTTTAGAATTGGTGTTTCTCAAAAAATGATGGTCAATGCATTGGCTAAGTTTACCAGTCTCGAAGCTTCTGTTATTGCGCATCGCATCAGCGGTAACTGGGATCCTTCCACAACCACTTTTGCTGAGCTTTTAAATGAAAATCCGGCAATTACTGATTATTCAAAACCTTATCCTTTTTACCTCGCCTATGCTTTGGATGAAGCGCCTGAAACTTTGGGAGATGAAAATGATTGGCAGGTCGAGTGGAAGTGGGACGGCATTCGCGGGCAAATGATTAAACGGAACAACGAGCTATTTGTCTGGAGCCGCGGCGAGGAACTGATGACAGATAAGTTTCCCGAGTATAATTGCTTAAAAGATCTATTGCCTGATGGAACGGTGTTAGACGGAGAGATTATTCCAAGCATTGATAAAAAGCCTTTGCCTTTTGCTCTGCTGCAAACCAGGATCGGACGGAAGAATGTGACAAAGAAAAATCTGCAGCAAACGCCCATCACCTTTTTCGCTTATGACCTGCTCGAATACAATTATGAAGACTGGCGAAACAAGCCCTTAACTGAAAGAAGAAAACAACTCGAAACAATTATTGCACCGCTAACAGTTTCAACTATAATCCTTTCACCTGTTATCACATTTTCAAGCTGGAATGAGTTGTCGGACTTAAGAAAAACTTCCAGAGAAAATGGAGCCGAAGGTTTCATGATAAAAAGAAAATTAAGCATCTACCAGGTTGGCCGAAAAACCGGCGATTGGTGGAAATGGAAAATTGAACCATTAGTAATTGACTGTGTAATGATCTATGCAGAAAAAGGTTCTGGCCGCAGAAGTAACCTGTACACTGCTTATACTTTTGCAGTAAAGGACGGAGACAAATTAATTGCATTCACAAGAGCTTATAGTGGATTAACAGATAAAGAGTTTAATGAAGTTGATTCTTTTGTAAAGAGAAATGCAATTGAAAAATTCGGCCCGGTAAGAACCGTAAAACCCGAACTTGTTTTTGAAATTGCCTTTGAAGGCATTGCAGCCAGCAACCGACATAAAAGTGGAGTCGCCCTTCGCTTCCCCCGTATCAATCGCTGGCGGAAAGACAAGAAACCGGATGAGATAAATACGCTGGAAGATTTGAAGAAGATGTTGCAGGTGTATGGAAAATTGATAAAATTTATAACTTAAGCTACTAATAATCAAGGATTTCATCCAAATAAAAGCGTATTTTTTCCAATTGTAAATCCGTAATGGTTCCAATTTTTTTTATAAATCTTGTTTCGTCAATTGTCCTGATTTGAAAAACCAGCACTTCCGAATCCTTTGTTAGTTTGTTTGTGTTGTCTTTTTGAAGAAATAAACTACCTGTATATTTTTTGATTTTCGAAGTTATGGGACATACAATCTTTAAATCTGAATGCGTATTAAGATTGTCTCCACTAACTATGACTACAGGTCGTATTCCGCTTTGTTCACGCCCTTGTATCGGATCAAAATTTGCATACCAGATTTCCTGTTGCTTCATTTTCAGGAGTTTTCATAATCTTCAATCATTTTAAGAAAATCACCTATTCCGGCCTCTGCCAAGAATTTTTGCTCAGGATCATTTTTCATTCTTTTAAACGATTCTGCATATTCGTTCTTTCTTTTTTCTTTCAAATAAATTTCAAGTGCTTCTGCAATTATCTCATTTTTCTTTTTATTATTTTTTGCAGCATATTCTGTTAATTCCTCCATTACCATACTGGGAAGACTGCTGGTATAAGTCAGGTATTTTGTTTTCATATTTATAGAATATATTTACGAAGTAAAAATAATAATTTTTGCTTAAATGTGAACTGCTTGAAAAAAAGCTTCGGTTATAATATCATCACTCAATGGCTTTCTTCCAAAAACATGAAGCCCTTCCCCTTCCAGGAAGAAACCTGGGAACAAATTCATCTGGGAAACAGCGGTCTGGTAAATGCACCAACGGGTTTCGGAAAAACGTTTTCTGTTTTTCTCGGTGCTCTTATCAATTTTATCAATCAAAACCCAAAAGACTATAAAACCAAAAAGAAAAATGGCCTGCAACTGCTTTGGATAACACCGTTGAGGGCATTGGGAAAAGACATCGCACGTGCAATGGAAGAAGTTATCCACGAACTTGGAATGAGCTGGCAAATAGGGATCAGAAACGGTGATACGGATACAAGCGAACGGCAGAAACAAAAAAGAAACATGCCCGAGGCGCTCATCATCACCCCTGAAAGTCTTCATTTATTATTAGGCCAGAAAGACTATCCTGCCCTGTTTTCAACTGTACAAATTATTGCCGTTGACGAATGGCACGAACTCTTAGGAAGCAAACGCGGCGTGCAGGTAGAGTTAGCGCTCTCGGGAATAATTGGTAGTCGAAAGTCGAAAGTAGTAAGTAGCAAGTCGGAAGAAGTAAGTAGTAAGTCGGAGGAAGTAAGTAGTAAGTCGCAAGTCGCAAGTCGCAAGTCAGGAATCCGAGTCTTGACTCGGGACTTGCGAC
>CAXUMK010000375.1:0-4706 GCA_964251885.1 uncultured Segetibacter sp.
TTTCGACAAAGGCCGCGACACCGACGTGTGGGCTCTCAACCACAACTACGCAAGTGTAGTTCCCGTACAATTCGACCTTACCGATTACAAGCTGAAAGAAAAGCTCGAAAAAACCTTCAATTTTTAAAACAATGATGAGAGACAACCTGCGGCTGGGTCTGGTATTAGGTTTTATAGCGCCAATAGCGGGAATGCTGTTGTATTACCTCATTCAGTTTCGCAATGTAATGACACTGAGCGAGTTCTTTCATATCATTCTTGGGCAAAAAACATTGCTGACTGCCATTGTAAGCGTTTCGCTGGTTGCCAACGCAATCGTTTTTACGCTATACATCAACAGGCGAAAAGACCGCACTGCCAAAGGAATTTTTATAGCCACCTGTGTTTACGGCATTGCATCTTTGGTTTGGAAGTTTCTTTTGTAACCGGCATTTGAATAAGCATTAAACATCGTTGTGTCACTCCCTTGTACGGTATTTTTTCATGGCTACATTGAACATTGAGCATTGTAAGTTGAATATTGAGCAATTTGTTGCAATGGTCAATGGTCAAATGTTTAATGGTCAATGCTCAATTGGCATACCCTCATCTGTCATCCGTCAACCTTTAACCTTCATCTGTCATCTCTTAATCTACTCTCATCCGTTAACTGCAGAAACAATGAAATATTACATCATAGCCGGAGAAGCAAGCGGCGATCTGCACGGAAGCAACCTGATTAAGCAGTTGCATCAATTAGATGCAACTGCCAATATCCGCTGCTGGGGCGGGCAAATGATGGAATCAGCCGGAGCTACACTTGCAAAAGATTACAAAGACCTTGCATTTATGGGCTTTGCAGAAGTGATCATGAACATCAGAACGATCCTCAAAAACATTAAATTTTGCAAACTGGATATCCGCTCTTATCAACCCGATATTTTAGTTCTCATCGATTATCCCGGCTTTAATATCCGAATAGCCGAATGGGCAAAAAAAAAAGGAATAAAAACGGTTTACTACATCTCCCCGCAAATCTGGGCCTGGAAAGAAAACAGGGTGCATACGATTAAAAAGAATGTAGATAAAATGCTTGTCATCCTGCCTTTCGAAAAAGGTTTTTACAGCAAATGGGAATATAAAGTTGACTACGTTGGGCATCCATTAGCAGAAGTCATCGAAACTTTCAAAGCGACACATCCAAAAAATGAAAGCAGTGAAAAAAGAATAATTGCCTTGCTTCCCGGAAGCCGCAAGCAGGAGATAAATATAAAGCTCCCGGTAATGTTAGAGGTAAGCAAAGCCTTTCCTGAAAGCCAGTTTGTGGTTGCAAAGGCACCTGGGCAGGAAGACGCTTTTTATGAACCTTTTTTGGCTTCCTACAATAACGTGTCTGCAGTAGGAGGAAAAACGTATGACTTACTAAACCGGGCGGCTGCAGCTCTCGTTACCAGCGGTACTGCCACCCTTGAAGCTGCTTTGTTTGGCGTTCCTGAAGTGGTATGCTATAAAGGAAATAAAATCTCTTATGAAATCGCAAAAAGAGTGATCAAAGTAAAGTACATATCGCTGGTTAACCTGATTATGGATAAGCCCGTCGTAAAAGAATTGATACAAAATGAAATGACCGCTGAAAACTGCATAAAAGAATTAAAAGATCTGCTTGAAAACCAGGTGAGGAAACAACAGTTGCAACAGGATTACACAAAGCTGAAAAACCTTCTTTCCGAGGGCGGTCATGCTTCAGCTAATGCGGCAAAGATTATTTATGAGTTTGTAAAAGGAAGTTGACAGCAAAGAGGAGGCTTTTTAATTCTAAGATAAATTTTTGGCTATATTTGAAAAGCAACACTTTACACTATGTTTTGGTACGGATATATACCTATTGACTTACCAGCTAACGACAGCATGTCGGAAGAAGAATTTTTTAACTTCTGCTCTGCCAATAAGCACATTAAGATAGAACGGGATGAAAATGGTCAAATATTAATTATGCCTCCTTCAGGATTAGAATCAGATAATTTTAGTGTTGACATTTCAGGAGAATTACATGCGTGGAATAAGCGTAGTAAAAGCGGTAAAGTATTTGGGTTCCTCCGCAGGTTTTACCCTTCCTGATAAATCGGTTCGTTCACCTGATACTGCCTGGTTGTCTAATGAAAAATGGGAAGCATTGTCTTTGGAAGAAAGAAAAAAGTTTGGTCACGTATCGCCCGATTTTGTTGTTGAAGTAATGTCTCCTTCAGATGACCTGCCCTTTTTGCAAAACAAAATGGAAATGTGGATTAAAAATGGCGTTCAACTTGGTTGGCTGATTGGTACAGAAGAAAAAGCAGCCTATATATATCGCGCTGATGGCTCAATCAACAAAATCAATTCTTTCAATCATATTCTGCGAGGAGAAAATGTTCTTCCTGGTTTTTCTTTTGACTTAAGTATCCTCCGTTAAAAGCATTAAGAAAAAATATCCCTCATTTTTTAAATAGCGTCAAAGAAAAGTATTTATAAAAAAATGGCCTCTCCGTGGAAACGGAGCGGCCTCTAACGATTGCTTGCCATATGAAAATCTTCGAATTTTTTATTTGTGCTGCTTCCTACAGCTTATTTTTACAAAAAAGAAAGTAAGTTTCTGTCTTTGTGATACAAATGTACACTGCGTAATTACACCTCATAAAACAACTTATTCTTCTTTTACTTACGGCTAAGGGGTTAAAGTTTTTGCTAACTCGTTGATCTGCACTTAGTTTCACTACAATTTTACAATGATGTCCAACCGACTTTCAGATACTTTATTTCAACTGATACATTCGCTCGAGAAGTCTGAAAAAAGAAATTTTAAGCTTTATATTAAAAGAAGTTCTGCTAAAGAAGACCTCAAGATCATACAATTATTTGACGCTCTCGATAAGTTGAATGAGTATGATGAGAGAATACTTATAAAAAAACTGCCATCAGTTGATAAGCCACAGTTATCTAATTTAAAAGCGCATTTATACAAACAGGTCTTAGCGAGTTTGAGATTATTAAAAACTTCAGAAAACATCGACCTTCAACTGCATGAGCAACTCGATTATGCCCGTATTCTGTATAACAAAGGATTGTATCTGCAAAGCCTCAAGATTTTAGATAAGATAAAAGAACTGGCCCGTGCTTATAACCAGGACAGTTTTTTAATACAGGCAATATCTCTTGAGAAAAAAATTGAAACACTGCACATAACTCGAAGTATGCAGGACAGGGCAGACCGGTTAACAGCGGAAGCAACCGAGATCAATGAAAAAAGAAGGATCATTACCCAGCTCTCAAACCTGGCTTTACAGCTCTATAGCTGGTATATTAAAAACGGTCATGCAAGAAACGGTGATGATGAGAAAGATGTAAAAAAATTCTTCACAGAAAGCCTTCCTGCAGGTGCTCAACACCTTACGGGGTTTTATGAAAAACTTTATCTCTTTCAAAGCTATTGCTGGTACGCTTTTATTCGCCAGGATTTTTTAATGTATTACCGCTACACGCAAAAGTGGGTAGACCTTTTTGATGATAACGAAATAATGATAGGCGTAGAAACGGGCCATTATATAAAAGGAATGCACAACTTCTTAAATGCGCATTTTGATCTGCGCAATTATAAAAAGTTTGACCTCGTTTTACGTCAGTTCGAAAAATTTGCTCTTTCTGATTTTGCCAACCAGCACGACAATTTTCGTATTCAGACTTTTGTGTACATATACAGTTCAAAAATAAATCAGCACTTCATGCATGGCACCTTTAGCGAAGGCCTTTCGCTTGTTCCTTACATCGAACAAAAGCTGGATGAATATGCTTTGTTTATAGACATGCACCGCATTTTGGTTCTTAACTATAAAATAGCAGTACTGTATTTTGGAAACGGTGATTACAGTACCTCGGTAGATTACCTGCAAAAAATAATAAACAATACTTCAGATTTAAGAAACGATTTGCAGTGTTATGCAAGGCTGGTGCACCTGATGGCTCATTTCGAATTAGGCAACTTTGAGATTATTGAATACCTCATAAAGTCTGCATACCGGTTCATGGCAAAGATGAAAAACCTGACGGTTATTGAGGAGGAAATATTCAAATTTTTGAGAGGCTCGTTTCATATATCGGGCAGAAAGATGCAGCCAGAGTTTGAGAAGCTTCTGCATAACGTAAAGCAGTATGAAAAAAGCCGTTTCGAAACCCGTTCCTTTGCTTATCTCGATATTATTGCATGGTTAGAGAGCAAAGTGTATTCAAAACCGATGAGCGAAATAATAAAACAAAAATACCTTTCAAGCCGCAGGAAAACCGAACAGACAGTAAGCTTTTCTGCTATGGATGCATGATCATTTGTTTTTCATAGCATCATCGTTGCGACGCTCCGTTTAAACGGTTTATTATTGGTCAACACAAGTTTCAATTTCAATAAAGCCTTTTATAAGAAATTCTAAAAAGAAAGAAAGGGGAAAAAATAAAAAGATGAATTTTTTGTAATCATATTTATCCTACTTTTATCACTCACCAAAGAAAAGGAGGTATTCATGCAATCTACAGATAAATCATGGAAACCTTCGGTTAGTATCGCCTAACCGGGTTAATCCATTAAAATAATCTGCTGACGCACAAAAGCGTTAGGGCCGTTAAGTATAGCACTTAGCGGCTTTTTTATTGTATCACAAGCAAATGCACAGGCTGTTAGTACTTGTTTAAGATTTTTAGCTAAT
>CAXUMK010000376.1:0-4683 GCA_964251885.1 uncultured Segetibacter sp.
ATAAGAGAAAACAATGATTGCTACTTACTACTAATATCTTAATACTAAACTTGTTGCATTAGAAGTAGTAAGAAGTAAGTATTAAGTAATAAGAGAAAACAATGATTGCTACTTACTACTAATATCTTAATACTAAACTTGTTGCATTAGAAGTAGTAAGAAGTAAGTATTAAGTAATAAGAGAAAACAATGATTGCTACTTACTACTAATATCTTAATACTAAACTTGTTTTTATGATTTATGTAAGTGATAAGGCAAAAGTGAAGGTGGATAACCTGATGAAAGATGCCCAAATTAAAGAAGATAATTATTTTCTAAGGGTTTCCGTAGTTGGTGGTGGTTGTTCCGGATTGAGTTATAAGCTTGATTTTGACAACGAAAAGAAACCAATGGACCAGGAGTTTGAAGATAACGGGGTTAAAGTTGTGACTGATTTAAAAAGTTTTTTATACCTCGTAAATACAACCCTCGATTTTTCAGATGGATTAAATGGAAAAGGTTTTTATTTCAGCAATCCCAATGCAAGCCGTAGTTGCGGATGCGGAGAAAGTTTTGCTGTTTAAAAAATGTATAAAATGGAGAGCCGGTACAATTGTACCGGCTTTTTTTGTTTACAAGATTTGATTGGAAATCTTTATCACTCATCTGGCAAAATTAAATGTGCAACCTCTAAGGTGTGACACATCTAAATACATTGAGTTTTATTCCTTTTATTAAGACTATATGAGAATAGAAATAAGAAAGTTTAAACCAGCGATTGCAGGGATGTACTTTTTGTTTACTCTACCTACGTTGATCCTTGCTCAAAATTCTTCATTACGCAATACCATCTCTCTAAATGGGATTTGGCAGGTTGCTGAAGGTAAAATGGAAATTGTTCCCGAAGTTTTCAATCAAACGGTTCAGGTTCCGGGACTGGTTTCATTAGCTACTCCGGCCTTTAAGAATGTTGGCCCAAAGGTAAAAGATCGCAGAAGCATATACCAGGTTGACTCCCTTAGAGAAGCATTTTGGTATCGCCGTACATTCAACATAAAAGGCGATGTGCCGGCAATCGCTATGATCAAAATAGCAAAAGCCATGTTTGGAACTAAAGTTTTCCTAAATGGAAAATACATAGGCGAGCATTCGCCAAATTTTACACCCGGTTTCTTTGATGCAGCAAGCGTAATAAAAACGGGTGAGAATGTATTACTCGTTCGCGTGGGATCCTGCAGAAATTCAACACCGTTATCAATACCAAACGGTTTTGATTTTGAAAAAGACAGGTATATTCCCGGTATTTATGACAATGTTCAATTGATACTTTCAGGAAGCCCGAATATCATTCGTGTTCAAACAGTTCCCGACATCATTAACAAAAGCCTTCGTGTGCAGGTAAACCTGGCAAATAGCAGTAAAGCGAAAGTATCAAATCTATTATTCACTATTAAAGAAGCAAAATCGCAAAAGGTAGCAGGCTTTTTAAAAACGACAGTAACATTGCCTGTGACTTCAAAAGATACAACTATTACGGTTGATGTTCCTGTGGCTGACTGTCATTTTTGGTCGCCTGAAGATCCTTTTTTGTATAGAATAGTGATAACCACAGAAGCTGACGAATACGAAACACAATTTGGAATGCGGGAATTTCATTTCGACGCTTTAACTAAAAAAGCTGTTTTAAATGGCAAGCCGTACTTTATGAGGGGAAGCAATGTTACCCTGTATCGTTTCTTTGAAGATGAAGCGAGTAAAGATCTTCCATGGGATGGGAACTGGGTACGTAACCTGCATAAAAGTTTTAAGCAGTTTCATTGGAACAGTCTTCGTTACTGCATCGGCCTGCCTCCTGAAGAATGGTACAGGATTGCAGACGAAGAAGGATTTCTGATCCAGGATGAATTTCCGGTATGGTATGGCGGCATTGGCTGGAATAAATGGCCAGATGAATTGAAATCTGATGAATTGGTTAAAGAGTATACTGAATGGATGCAAGAAGATTGGAACCATCCTTCGGTGGTAATATGGGATGCCAGTAACGAAACGGTAAGTAATAACGGAACTACAAAAGATGAAACCGGGAAAGCAGTCTGGCAGGTAAGAAATATAGATTTGTCTAACCGTCCCTGGGATAATAGTTATTCTGCTCACCGGTCTCCCGGCGATGTATATGAGGCGCATCCTTATCATTTTCAAGATCCTGATTTTAAATTACAGGATATCTCTAAAGTAACTGCTGTTCCCTACGGAAATCAATATGATAACAATGAGCGTTTTCCTGTTATTATTAATGAATATGGCTGGTTGTGGCTCAACAGGGACGGAACGCCGACCACTTTAACCAAAGATCTTTATAAAAATCTGCTGGGAGAAAATGCTTCCATTGCCCAACTCAGGCATGTATATGCATTATACACTGCGGCAGAAACAGAGTTTTGGCGTTGTCACCGTAACGCTGCAGGCGTATTACACTTTACTGCTTTAGGCTATTCAAGAAGTGATGGGCAAACGAGTGATCATTTCGTAGATCCCGCAAAGCTTCAGTATGAAAGTGAATTTTTAAAATACCTGCCCGATGCGTTTTCTCCCGTTGGAATTATGCTGGATGAATGGGGACAGGAAATTGAAGTTGGGAAAGAGCATCAATTTAAAATTATTGCTATTAATGATCTAGAAGACGAATGGCGTGGGATGGTGCATCTGCAAATACTGAAGGGCGAAAAGATGATTACAGATAAAACAATACCGCTAACAATACCATCATACGGCAAAAAAGATATAACGATTAGATGTGAAACTCCTGCTTTAAAAGGGCTATATACTGTTCAGGCTGTGTTGGATAAAAAAGATGCTAAACCAGTAAAAAGTGTAAGGGAAATATTATTAAAGTAGCTATTATTATTGCAATGGTTTGCATGCATCTTCTGTAAAAGGAGAAGGAAAAAGGATGAATAAAAAATAAAATGTACAAGTGAGTGACACAACGATGTTGAAATAAGGACAGATGTTCGTCCCCAAAAAGAAGAAATAAATTGAAGCAATGGGGGAAGTTATTTTTTAACCATTGCATAAATAAAACCTTATGGAAGAATTTTTAAAGGCAAGGGATTACTTACTGAAGCAGGGTATTGCACAAGCTGAAATTGGAATCGTATTAGGTACAGGTTTACATCAATTGCTCAATTATATGGATGTAGAGCAAACGATTTCTTATGCAGATATTCCCGGCTTTCCGGTTTCAACAGTGGAATTTCACAAAGGAAATTTGGTTTACGGAAAGGTAGCAGGTAAAAACGTTCTCGTTATGCAGGGGCGTTTTCATTTTTACGAGGGCTATTCCATGCAACAGGTCACGTTTCCGGTACGCGTCATGCACGCCCTGGGTGTACAAACCTTACTGGTTTCTAATGCGGCAGGGGGTATGAATCCAGCTTTCCAGACGACGGATCTAATGGTCATTGACGATCATATTAGCTTACTGTTACCCCAAAACCCACTCGTTGGGCCAAACCCGCCCGAATTTGGTGACCGTTTTCCCGACATGAGCGAGCCCTACAGCCAGAACCTCATTCAGCAGGCCTTTGCTCTGGCAACCAAGCAGGGGATACCGCTCAAACGGGGTGTTTACGTGAGCGTTACCGGCCCCCAGCTCGAAACAAGAGCGGAATACCGCATGCTCCGCCAGTGGGGTGCCGATGCGGTGGGTATGTCGACCGTGCCCGAAGTGATTGTTGCTAACCAGATGGGAATGGCCGTTTTTGGGGTGTCGGTCATTACGGATATGTGTTTACCTGACTCGCTGGAGAAGGCAGACATTACTAAAATCATTGCGGCGGCAGGGGCTGCGGAGCCGAATCTGACAGCGCTGATGAAGGCCATGGTGGCTCATCTACCGGTTTAACGATGTTGATTGCCGGGCTGATTCATGGCTGGATACCCAATCTAACGATGAAATGGCCGCTGCCAGAGATAGTTCTCCGGCGGCTATTACACCGGCCACGATTTCGGCGAATTTATGCACCTTGCCCGTACCCGAACAGCCTAGTATATTCAGGCATTCCTGTTGGGTAGGCAAACCCGTGCCGCCCCCGACGGTGCCCACAATCAGTGAGGGCAGGGTTATTGACCCGTAAAAGTCGCCGTTGGGAAGGATTTCGGAGGTCGTGATTGCCGCTGAAGATTCAGCCAGGCAGGCTACGTCCTGACCCGTGGCAATGAACAAAGCCGCCAGGCCATTGACCGAATGCAGGCCATTGTTGTTGGTGCCCGCCATGAAGGCGCCAAGCGTACCCAGGCGGGCATGGCGGTCGAGTTGCTCGGGTTCGACCTGAAGTTCCCGTAGCAGCAGTTCTTTCGGGATGGTTACTTCGGCCGTGACCCGTTTGCCGCGCGTCTGTAAGGTATTGACGAAAGAAGGCTTTTTGTCGGTAGCCAGATTGGCTTCCAGATAAAAATGGTCCACGCCGGTCACTTCCTGCAACAGATACGTACAGGCGGCCAGCGTTGCTTTACTGACCATATTCTGCCCCGCAGCATCTCCCGTGGTAAAGCCAAACCGTAAAAATAGCATGCGTCCGGTCTGGTAGGGGGTAATATAGTGAAGCTTAGCGAAGCGGGAGGTCGATTCGGCTTCCGCCCGTAGCCGGTCTTTATGATTGGTCACCCAACTGGCCAGATCTCGGGCCGAGCGGGCATCGCGC
>CAXUMK010000377.1:0-2399 GCA_964251885.1 uncultured Segetibacter sp.
GCTGCATTACTACTATTTTACATCGTTGCGTCGCACACTTGTACTTTTGTTCATTGTTCAACAAAGCACAATCTTATCCCGCGTGCAGTATAAAGGATACAAGTGACTCTCTGCCCTTGTCGAATAAAGAATGAAAAGTACACGAGTGCGACGCAACAGTGACTCATAGCAGTAACCCAGCCCGGTTCAAAAAGTACTACTCACATTTTATCCCTTGCGAAGTATAACAAGATACAGGCTTTGCTCCAACTTGCGGCACCAATATTGGCGATAATCTTGTTGCGTAACGCTTATCTTAGTTGTATGTACTTTGTTCAAACTTATAATATCTTTTTAAAAATATTGTAACAGATAATGCGAAAAAAGTAAGGTATAAAAAAACAAATCCAACAGTCATCAGTAAAATACATTCAATGCAAAAAGTTGCCAATAACAATACAACGTACTCTTTCATTTTAAAATTTTCAAGAAACGTAAAACTGTTCATTAGTAATGACAAAGAGAAGCCGCAAAGGATAAAGTTGAGTGCATCCTTACACTGAATATGAACCGGCATAAGAGTTAGGATAGTAATGAACTCAGGGATTAATAAAATAAAATAAAGGAATGCATATTGTGAAAATCTCTTTATTAATGATATTGGAAGTGCTCTGTAAAAGCTAAGATAGATTTCTTCAAATGCTCTTATTCTGAATATCAACACTCCATTCGCTAATATCCCGAAGCTATAGAATAAAAAAGCCATGCTTGTATCATGGTCAACTGCATTATTATTTCTTGCAATCAAATAAAGTATACAACAAGTAAAAATTTTTATTCCTATCCAAATATTTATTTGGTTTATGGCAACAAAACGTGTTAAAGTAAACGGATACGATGAAGATAGATTTAGCCATGCCGGTATCTTTAAGAACGGCAACTCAAATCTTTTGTTCAAATTATCCAGTTGGCGTACATGTAGTGCCGTTGTGATAATGCATAATAGTAGTAAATAAATAATAGCGGATAATACCGGAAAATATAATCCTTGCTTAAACCCCACGAAAGAAATAAACAAAACATATAGGAGTATGGGCATCAAGAGCAAAACTTCAATGATAAAGAATAATTGAAGCCGCTTCATTTTACTTAGCTGGTTATATACCTGCAAAAAAGAATAATGAGGGTTAGCAATAACACCAGAAACAAACGCAAAACATTTGCGAACGTACAAGAACCATATAAATAAAACCAAAAACAGCATAAAAGTACTCTTTAGCATAGCTGTAGCTAATGAATAATGGTATTCATATAAACCTGCACCATCTACTTTACTTACTATACAAAACATTATAGTAAATACAAAAACAAAAGCGCCTGCATTTTCTTTGTAAAACGACTTTACAAAAGATTGAAATAATATTTTAAAAGGATGATTCATTGAAAAGAACAGTTTTATTATCAACAACGAGTTCAGTACCAAAACTGGACAACTCTTTGCTTAATGACCCTGAGAAATTATTAAGAAGTTCATGTTGAGTAGATAACAACTGCCTTTATTCGGGAATGCTTAGAATAACTTTCATACTGATCCTTTTGCTAAAGCTAAAATAATTTTTAACATGGTAACTGCTCTAATGATTTGGACGTGCACTCAATGTGGCATTTCACCCAGGCGTTCCTACAAAATGCTTAACTACTTTCTTCATTCATTATGTTCTACCCACGAAACGTTCCTTCGCGACGACGTAGACTATAGAATGAGCCTTATAGCGTTGATGCCTTAATGATTGACAAAATGCTTTTATAAATTAAACGTTTCAAAAAAGAATACGCGTGAAAATACAAATGCTGAAACCACCGTAGTAAGGCTTAAATCATGAAGACCGGTAGCTCCCTTTAGGGCGGGGGCAATCCACACTTTCCCCACAACAATCATTTTCTGTCGGCTGTCATTCAGCTTTTGCAGTAATTTGCGCACATGCAACAGTACCACCAGCTTCTTGAATACATCCTGAATAATGGCGTAACAAAAACCGACAGAACCGGAACCGGAACGATCAGCGTTTTTGGTTACCAGATGCGGTTTGACCTTGCTGCCGGTTTCCCAATGGTGACTACCAAAAAACTTCATTTAAAAAGCATCATTTACGAATTGCTGTGGTTTTTAAATGGAGACACAAACATTACATACCTTACTGATAATGGCGTTAAAATCTGGAATGAGTGGGCCGATGAAAATGGTGATTTAGGTCCTGTTTACGGCAAACAATGGCGAAGCTGGCTGGGAGCAGATGGAAAGGTAACAGACCAGATTACGGATGTCATCAACCAAATTAAAAATAAACCCGACAGCCGCAGAATGATCGTCAGCGCCTGGAATGTGGGCGAACTGCCGCAGATGGCGCTAATGCCGTGTC
>CAXUMK010000377.1:2409-4670 GCA_964251885.1 uncultured Segetibacter sp.
CATGCGCTTTTCCAGTTTTATGTTGCTCCGCCCAATACTGAAAAAGGCGAAACCAAAGGAAAACTATCCTGCCAGCTATACCAAAGAAGCGCCGATGTATTTTTAGGCGTTCCTTTCAACATTGTGTCGTATTCTTTGCTTACAATGATGATTGCACAGGTCTGTAATCTTGAGTGCGGAGATTTCGTTCATACTTTTGGCGATGTGCATATTTACAGCAATCACTTAGAGCAGGTAAGATTGCAATTGACGCGCACCACTTACCCTTTGCCTGTAATGAAGATAAACCCGCAGGTAAAAGACATTTTTAGTTTCAGGTACGAAGATTTTACATTGCAAAATTACCAGCATCATCCGCATATAAAAGCCGAGGTGGCTGTGTAGGAACACGCGCAATGTAGGAACGCGCCGCGACGTGTTCCTACAAAATACGCCGTTGCAGAAATATACCGTGGCGTGTTCCTACAAATCAATAATCATCAAACATACATTCAATGATTCTTTCTCTTATCGCTGCTGCTTCCACAAACAATGTCATTGGCAAAAACAATGGTTTACCCTGGCGTTTGCCCAACGACATGAGGTATTTTAAAAACATTACCTGGGGCCTGCCGGTCATAATGGGAAGAAAGACTTTTGAATCGATGAATGAACCTTTGGCTGGACGAATGAACATTGTAATTACTAACCAAAAGCAGTGGCAGGCAGATGGAGCTGTAGTGGTAAATAATCTGAATGATGCAATATCTGCAGCTAAAGAGGCGGATTGTAAAGAGGTATTTGTGATTGGAGGAGGTGAAATCTATAAAGAAGCAATTAAAAAAGCCGACCGCATTTACATGACGAGAGTTCACACGGTTATCGATGGCGACGTTTTTTTCCCTGACTTCAGTGAGAAAAAATGGAAGCTTGTTTCAACGAGAGACAATGCAGCAGATGAAAAACATGCGTTTAGTTACTCATTCGAGATTTGGGAAAAAGATTAGCAGAACTTACAAAAGCAGCCTTAACAATAATCCTTGGGCAATCATTTTCAATTGACAATTCTCCACCACGTTTTATGTATTCACCTGTTCGGCTTGCCCTTAAATATCTTGGCTATTTTCTCACCGCTTCCAATGGCAGGGGACATGGTGTGCATTCTCCCTTTGTTTTTGATTTTATAACCAACGTGCTCAATGACAAAAGGCATTTTTATGCTTATGATGATGTAGAAAATCTGCGCGAACGATTACTGTTAAACGAAAAGGTGCTTTCAATTGAAGATTTGGGTGCAGGCTCAACCGTTATCAGCAGCAGCCAGAGAAAGGTAAGTGATATTGCACGTTCTTCTTTAAAGCCCCGAAAGTTTGGCCAGTTACTGTTCAGGATGGTTGACCATTACAAAGCGAATACGATTGTTGAACTGGGTACTTCGCTCGGAGTAACCGCCGCATACCTTGCTGCAGCAAATCTGAAAGGACAGGTGTATACTTTTGAAGGAGCCAGTGAAGCAGCAAACATAGCATCGGAAAATTTTGATCAACTTGGATTAGGCAATGTTAAAATCATAAGAGGAAACTTTGATGAAACGTTGCCGCCTTTTCTGGATAAAACCACTGCAGTTGACCTTGCATTTGTAGATGGCAATCACCGCAAAGTGCCAACCATTCAATATTTTAAACAACTGCTCAAAAAGTCACTTGAAAGTTCTGTTTTTATTTTCGATGACATTCACTGGAGCAGTGAAATGGAAGAAGCGTGGAAATACATTCAACAGCATTCAGCCGTAACGCTGACTATTGACCTTTTTTTTATCGGTCTCGTTTTTTTCAGGAAAGAACAAAAAGTGCCACAACATTTTTCAATCCGGTTTTAAACAGGTACTCTGCAAGAGGTGAGTGCTTCGTCGTTCCTCCCGCAATCACACATTTTCAAAACCACTCGCAACGACAAAGGAACAGCCACGCAAAGAACAAAAGAACAGCACGCAAAGGCGCAATGACGCAAAGGAAAAACATAAAGGCGCGGGGAAAGAAAAAATACAGTAACAAGACATAATCTTTGCGTCTTTGCGCCTTTGCGTGAAAACTGTCAGTGACGAAAAAAGGGATCACTGAAATGAGCAATTAAATAGTGTCATCCTCAAAGAACTTGTTGGGAACCAAAATTAATTACTCGCGATGGCGGGTAGAAAATTAACGACGATGTGGTAGATAAAATGTTAGGTTATGCAATGCTGTACCGCTCCTTCTCCGCGGGGAGAAGGAGACGGAGGATGA
>CAXUMK010000378.1:0-3050 GCA_964251885.1 uncultured Segetibacter sp.
CAATTTGGCTTCGGTTGCCAGACGGAAGTTTTTCAACTTCCCCACCATCGGCAATACTTTTTCGTTAGCTGCTATTTTTGGCGACACTGTTTCTTTTTATGCAAGAAAGGCAATTTGAAAGTCGAAATCTGAATATACTTTTATATTTTATCACGTAACCATATATGTTTATGAAAAATCTACTCTTGTTTTTATTCATCTCCATTTCATTTGTGCTAAAAGCACAGGAAAATCAAAAGTTTTTGATCCTAACAGGTAAATTGTTCGATAGCGAATTAGGACAATTTAAGAAAGGTATGTCAATACTTGTAAACGATTCAAGAATTGAAGCGGTAAAGCCTGAAAAAGATGTAACAGCAGAAGAAAAAAAGAATTATAAATTAATTGATCTTTTGCAATATACAGTGCTGCCAGGTTTAATTGATTGCCACACTCATTTGCTTAATAGAGAAGTTTTGCATCCAGGAAATGAGCTTTCTGGGCTTGATATGGGCAAGACGCTTACGATGGAAGGAGATGCCTATCGTGCTATATATGGAACAGCACGTGCAAAAGCATATGTGGAAGCAGGTATCACTGCTGTTCAGGATTTAGGAAACTCTGGTCAGTTTGCTGATATCGCATTACGAAGAGCGATCAACGAAGGTTTAGTGTCTGGTCCTCAGATGCGTTGTGCTGGACAGGGTTTATCAACCGAAGGAGGGCAAATGCCTGGGTTGATTTATAAACACCGTGATATTATAAATGATGAATACAGAATAGTAAAAAGTAAAGATGATGCAATACAGGCAGTAAGAGAAAATGTTACACAGGGAGCAGATGTCATAAAAATTTATTCAAATAATACACCTAACAATACAAGACTGAGTGTTGAAGAAATTAAAGCGATAGTACTGGAAGCTCATCGCTACAATATTAGAGTGACGGCACATTCTACTGACAATCAGGCTGTGTATAATGCTGTTGCTGGTGGAGTAGATGGCATTGAACATGGTTATCAGGTGGATGATACTACACTTGAATTAATGGCAAAAAAAGGAGTGATATTAGTACCCACAGACCTCGATAGTGTTACGCTTATTCAATATGCAAAACTCGCTTATCCAAATGACACAAACATCATTTCAAACATAATGGGCTATCGAAAATTTCTACGTGACCGATTGCAAAGAGCAATCAAAAAAGGAGTAACCATTGCTGCAGGTTCAGACGATTACATTGATTTCAAAATACCTTTTGCAGAACCTTCGAAACGAACATTAATTGGATATTATGAGGAAGGGGCTACCATACCTCAAATTTTACAATTTGCAACAATTAATGCAAGTAAGCAATTAAACTGGAGCGATAGAATTGGCATTTTAAAGCAGGGATACTTAGCAGATATTATCGCTGTGGATAATGACCTTAACAAAAACATAAACGCTATTATGAACGTACATTTCGTAATGAAAGATGGGAAAATATTTGTGAATAAATAAAGTTAAATTCATAAATAAAACTAAACAGCAGCTAACATTAAGTGGAGTAGACGAAAAGCCCCAAAATTAAGCCCTGTTACCTGTGAGGTAGCGGGGCTTTTTGTTCTACTCCCTGTTGACCGCAGCGTTTTCGACTATAGGGTGCAAAGTAGACCGTTTCTTATTTTAACTACTTTTAAATCATGAAATCTGTTTTTAAAAGGTTGGAGCACAGTAAGCAAGTTATAGAAGTTCCGGCTTGCCGATTTGGTTCAACAAGAGTATTGCCAATAGTGGGGCTGGACAGCCTGTCCCGCTTTTTCCGCGGGATTGGGAGCAATCGGCTTCATATCGCTTGTGCGCTTTGGCTTTGGCTAGAAGTTGGCTATTTAGCTTTTACCGGACACAGTCCTGCAGCCATTTTAAATTTAAGTGTTGCGGAACACTGAAACCAGCGAGGAGGATTTATCTTGTATAATGCATATCGAAACGGCCATCAGTAATTTTCACAGTATCTCCATTATTACTAACTGCATTGAACCAAAAAGTGCCAGACATAATTTGGTTTACAGAATCAAAGTGTTTTACATTTAATTCTCCCTTTAAGTTATCATTTGTATGATAAAGTATACCGGTTTGACCAGCTTTATAGTGTCCGTATTGACCATCTCCGTAACCTGGTATTAGATATTTAGTTAAAGGGATTATTAGGTTTTCTTTTATTTCAATACTATCTAAACCTACTTCTACTGAAGCGAAATCCTGCACGTTAGATTTATCAAAAGCATACAAACCGAAATGATAACCAGGATCATCAGTACCATATAAATTCTGATAAAAGCATCCGAGAAAAGGTGTCAAACCAGATCCGTGTGGTTTAAAAACTTTCCCATTTACCAGGCAACCAAATGTGTTGGCTCCTGTTTGGGTTTCGGCTGGTAACTGATCAACTGCTGGGGTAAAAGTATGTTTTTTACAGGCAGTTATAAAAAAGAGAGAGATGCATAGAATGATGAACGAATGGATTAATTTCATATAGCGTGTCAGCGTTTTATAAACAGTACTCTTGTAAGGGTTAAACACCAACTGTACAAACATAGGTATTAGATATTCAAAAAGTATAATTGATTTTAATAATTATTATTGTTTGAAATTTTGCTTTTACCATTATTTTAACGATGGGCACAGGATTGTTTCACCAGGCTGTGCAAGGCTTGCAATGATAGAAGGCTCGTTATATATTTCAGCCTTTGCAGGTGTTCTTCACCTGCAAATACAGATGAGAAATAAGCTGTTGGTGAAGAACCAGAAGCTGCCAAAAAACAGCACTTCATTTACCAGACGCAGTCCTGCAGCCATTTTAGATTTAAGTGTCCTGCGGAACACTTAAACCAGCAGGGGGAAGTAGACCGTTTCTTGTTTTAACTGTGGAAATCAAAATAAGTATGTTTTTAAAACGTTTGCTCATAGTAAGCAACTTACAAAAGGTTCCGGCTTTGCCGGTTCGGTTCAACAAGAGTATTGCCAATAGTGGGGCTGGACAGCCTGTCCCGCTTTTTCTGCGGGATTGGAGCAATTGGCTGCACATCG
>CAXUMK010000378.1:3060-4647 GCA_964251885.1 uncultured Segetibacter sp.
GAGGTAGACGTTCGCTATTTAGCTTTTTATTTTATCTTCATCAAAATTTTTTCAATTGAACTTCGGTTGCCGGCCGGACGTTTTTCAAATGCCCCACTATCAAAAATACTTGTTCGTTAGCAGAAGCTATTAAACACTAAAACAATGAAAAGAAAGTTGCTTGCTCTGTTCTTAACAATATCCATGATCACATTTGGACAGACCAACGCTATAAAGAATCCACCAATTAACTTTGACTCACTTTTACATGCCAGAGCGAAAGAAGCGATAGGAAAGCCTTTTCCATCCTTTCATGCATTAGCTAATAAAACCATCTTGACAAATAAAGATTTAAAGGGAAAAGTAGTTTTTGTAAATTTTTGGTTTGAGGCCTGTGCCCCTTGTATTGCAGAATTTGATGCACTTAACGAATTGTACTTGAAGCTGAAAGACAATAATAAATTTGAGTTTCTCTCCTTTACCTATGAAACTCCAAAGAAGTTACAAGAGATTAAGGGCAAGTATAACATTCAATATAAGGTAGCCTCAATAGAGAAACAAGATTGCTATAGACTTAACCAAAATAACGGATTTCCGACAAGCATAATTTTCGACTCGAACGGAACCATTAAGTATTTAAAGACAGGCGGCAGTTCAGATAAAGTCAAAGCAAGACAGATCATATTTGATGAAGTTATTCCTAACATCTTAAAGGAACTATAGCTTCAGCCAACTGTGTGTTTATAAAATTGTAGCTGGACATTAAACATTCAACTTTAAGTCACTATTTTGCTTTTGTGTTAATTGAACCTGATGTTTTTCAAATGCCACAACTTCATACATCGCTTGTTAACTTTTTGTTCGGGCTGGAGATTTGCTATTTCGCTTTTTGTTTTATCTTCATCAAAATTTTTTCAATGAACTTCGGTTACCAAGCGAGTTTTTTCAACTTCTTCCACCATCGGAAATACTTTTTAGTTACCTGTAATTTTAAAATTAACCACGTGAGACAATTTCTATTCACAATCTGCACTTTTATAACTTTTACCTATTGCAACTCTACCCACAATATCAGCAATACATTCGGTGCTAATTACGACAAGGTTTTGGCTGGACAGTTACAGGAAGTAATTAACGTAATTCCTAAAGAATTTGAAATTTTTAAAGGCAAGGAACTCTCAAATTATGAAGGAGTGACTGTTTACTCATCAACTCTTACGTTACACGAGACTTCTGCCAATATAATCGAAGATTTGGGTGGAAGACCTTGTTATACAGCGAAAATTGCCGAAAAGAAAACAGAAGAGCAAGCAATGCAATTGGTCGAAAATTGGATAACGAAAGTGGGAACATGTATTGGAACGTCGGTACTCCAACAAACGCACTATCGGAGGGGTGGTACAAAATCAGAACTACAAGATGGAACAGTCTTTTTCGTAGATAAAAATCATGGCGTTAAAGTTTATTGGAGTAAGGAACCTAACGCAGAAATTTATAACGTTATGATTACAGTTGTTTAAGAGACTTTGCAAAATGCAACAGTAAGAGAACATAACTACAGGCAACAAATAAGGCTTCGTCGGGTGCGCAGCACCAACGATGAAGCCA
>CAXUMK010000379.1:0-4643 GCA_964251885.1 uncultured Segetibacter sp.
TCTTGAATTTTCTTTGGTTACTTTATTTGTTTCAAGACAAAGAAAGTAACAAATGATGAAGCACTTACGTAGGTGAAAAATAGATGTTCAGCCAGATGAAGCTATAAAGGAAAGTGCGCGTCATTTTAAGCCAAGCTATGCAAGTTTTGCAATGACGCAACTATAAAATGCTCCGAATTTAAAATTACCTGTTCTAAATACATGTACTTTTACGCTCTTTCAGATGGGTTTTACAAGAGCGTGTTTTATTCTAAGCAGAGCCATTCTCCAATCCCATCTCATTTTAGCCATTCTATCAATTTCTTTCAAAATGTCTGTTAATAAGGAAATCAAAAAAGTAACCACCAATACCCTTCATAAACTAAAAACAAACGGCGAAAAGATATCGATGATCACTGCGTATGATTTTTCATTCGCCAAATTATTTGATAGTGCAGGTATAGATGTGATGCTTGTTGGTGACAGCGCCAGCAATGTAATGGCCGGTCACGATACCACATTGCCCATTACGCTCGATCAAATGATTTACCATGCTGCTTCCGTTATCAGGGGCACGCAGAGAGCGCTTGTGGTAGTTGACTTGCCTTTTGGCTCTTACCAGTCAAACAGCGAAGTGGCGCTGGCATCTGCCATCCGTATTATGAAAGAAACGGGCGCCCATGCTTTAAAACTCGAAGGCGGAGAAGAAGTTGCCGACAGCATCAGGCGTATTGTAAGTGCAGGCATCCCGGTGATGGGGCACTTGGGCCTTACACCGCAGTCTATTTATAAGTTTGGTACTTACAACGTAAGAGCAAAGGAAGAGACCGAAGCAAATAAGCTAAAAAAAGACGCACTTGTATTGCAGGAGGCCGGTTGCTTTGCTGTTGTTTTAGAAAAAATACCGGCTTTGCTTGCAAAGGAAGTTACCGAAAGTCTCGTTATGCCGACCATCGGAATAGGAGCCGGAATGCATTGCGACGGACAGGTATTGGTAATGCATGACCTGCTTGGAATTAATACTGAATTTAAACCCCGGTTTTTGCGCACGTATTTAAATATGGCCGAACAGGTAACCACCGCCGTAAAGCAGTATATATCGGATGTAAAGACAAATCAGTTTCCCAACGAAAGCGAACAGTATTGAATAGACGATGACTGACCATTGACCATTGACTATTGACCACTGACAGATGACAGATGACAGTCTCTTCACCATTGCCCATTCCCTATTGACTTACTGACTTAATGACCAATTGACTTACTTCACTTAAAAATCTTCACCGATTGTTTCTTCCCCTTAATCCATTATCTTTTTACAGCCTTTTAACCTCTCTTAGTTTTAAACAATTTCTACTTTTATAAAATGAAAAAAATTCCTTTTGCATGTATGTTAGCGCTTGTTCTGGCTGGTTGTGGCAGCAGTAAAAAAAATGAAAGCAGCGCTGCCGACACCCTTAAACCCGATGAAGGCAATCACAACTTAGGTATTGCCGTGCAGGTTGATGGCAAACTAAATGAATGGCCCGAACCTTTGCCAGGCTATAGCCGGGAAACGGCAATGCATTTTGGCGTAACCAACGACAATGATTTTTTGTATATCGCCGTAGCCTGCAGCGACGAAAGAATGCAGCGAAAATTATTAGCTATGGGAATGCAGGTATATATCTCTGAAAGTGGAAAAAAAGAAACTGTAACAGGTATTGCCTTTCCGCTTCCTGCTGTAAAAACGTATTTGCCGCCTGCACCAGATGATGATGTTGCCACTGCAGCACAAAAGACGAAAGATTTTAAGTCCAAACAACTGGCTGACCAAAATCAGGTTAGAATTTTCGGTTTTAAAAAAACAGCAGACGGTACATATACTTTACATGAAAATAATTTTACAGTCGCTTACAGCCAGGGCAGCAATAATTTTTTTAACATTGAATATGCTATTCCCGTCAAAGAGATTTTTAGCAACACGGTAAATAGTCAAAGTCTGCAGGTAGGCTTTAAACTAAACGGTTATTCAGGTAAAGACAGTAAGAGTCAGGGCGGCTCTTATGCAGGAGGAGCCGGTCGTGGCGGTATGAGAGGCGGTGGCATGCGCGGAGGCGGTATGCGTAATGAATATGGATCGCAGGGTGGGTATATGTCGGAATTGAATAAAGACCAAAGTTTCTGGACAAAATATGTGATTACCAAAAGCAAGCAATAGTAGATGGCGATAACCAATAAGAAAAAAATATTCAATGTTCAATATTCAATGTTCAATAGAGAAATCTAAGAATTGAACATTGAGAATTGAACATTGAGAATTGAATACTTCTCTACTTATAAACTTCCCGCAAACGGGACAAGTAGTGCATTGCCGAATATAGAACAAAGCGTACAAGAGTGCGACGCAATGGCTGCTTAATAGTAGTAATACAGCCCGGCTCATAAAAACTAATTGCACATTTTTATGCACCGCGCCGTATAATACCTTTTTGACTTTTGACTATTGACTTATTGACCATTGCCTATTCACCTCTTTAAATAACTTTTTATACCTTGAACAAAAGGCTTCTCACGATAACTGTACATGTGGCAGGATGGATTTGTTTTTTCCTGCTCCCCATTGTATTTTTCCCACGACCAAGAGATGCAGACTTCCAGTTTAGCGAAGCAATGATCTGGCGGTTCATCTGCATCGATGCCTACCTGCTGATATTTTATTATTCAAATACACTGTTTTTAATACCGGGGTTACTTACCAGGAGAAAATGGTTCTGGTACACACTCACCATTATTTCACTGCTCTTCGTATTTCTTATTATTCACCGGTTATTTGACGATATCATTCGAGCAGAAATGCCGGAAAGTGTAAGACTGAAGATGCCTCCGCGGCGTCACTACTTATATCCTTTTACAGGTTCTTCGGCAGTTTTCTTTTTGGTTTTTACGGTCAGCACCTGCTCGAGAGTAATACAGGAATGGCTGGGCATAGAAAATAAAAAAAAGGAGATCGAAAAGGAGAAATTAGGCACCGAGCTTTCCTTTCTGAAATCGCAGATCAACCCGCATTTTCTTTTTAATACACTCAACAATATCTATTCTTTGGCGCTTGTAAAAAGTGAAGGCACTGCCGACGCAGTTCTTAAACTTTCATCTATTATGCGGTATGTTTTAAACGAAACAAAACACGAAACGGTTCCGCTCGATAAAGAAATTCAGTTTATAAAACACTATATAGAACTGCAAAAAGTACGGCTGACCGACAATGTATCTCTTGAATTTAATGTGGAAGGAGACATAGAAGAACAGCAAATTGCGCCACTTATTTTAATTGCATTTGTAGAGAATGCTTTTAAATATGGAGTAAGTACAAAAGAAACGTCAAAATTGTTGTTTGAAATAAAAGCTGATGCAAATAGTATTTACTTCACAGCACAAAACAATATTGTGGGCGACAGGGGCAATGGTGAGAATACCGGAATAGGTTTACAAAATACCAAACGCAGGCTCGAATTATTGTATCCCGACAAGCATGAACTAAAAGTGACCGAAGAAAACAACCTGTTTATTGTTTATCTAAAATTGAAAAAATAATGCGTTGTATAGCTATTGATGACGAGCCTCTTGCACTAAAGCTGATAGCAGAATATGCTTCCCGTATTTCTTTTCTTTCGTTAGAAAAAACGTTTACCAATCCTGATGAGGCAAAGGCATGGATGCAGCAAAACGAGACCGAACTTTTGTTTCTCGACATACAGATGCCCGACATCAACGGCATGCAGTTTTATAAAGCGCTTACTAAAAAGCCTCCGGTCATTTTCACCACTGCATACAGCGAATACGCTGTTGACGGTTTCAACGCAGATGCTGTTGACTATTTATTAAAACCGTTTGAGTACGACCGTTTTTTGAAAGCAGCTTTTAAGGCAAAGGAATACCTTGAGTTTCTAAGTAACCAGGACTTACAGATGGCTTCTATTTTTGTTAAGGTCGACTACCAGTTGATGAAAATAAATTTAAAAGACATTGATCTGATAGAAGGTCTGGATGATTACATACGCATTCATATAAAACCAAAACCAGTTCTTACTTTAATGACTCTGAAAAGCCTGCAGGAGAAACTTCCTTCCCACGAATTTGTCCGTATCCACCGCTCATATATTGTACCCGCAGGCAAAATCGAAAGCTTTGGAAAATCGAAAGTAAAAGTTGCCGGCAAAGAAATACCGGTTGGCAGCAGCTACAACGAAGTGTATCAGCAGCTTTTAAAGACCAAAGGCCTGGAGCCGTGAGGATTTTATGGCGGCGACATTTCAATAAAGCTATACAAGTACAAGTGGCGGCATTTCAATAAAGGTATACAAGTACAAGAGTGCGACGCAACGAAGAAAAATAGTAGCAATACAGCCCGGCTCATAAAATGCATTGCACAATTTATAAGGCTTTAAGTTTAACCTCCTGTTATTAATTATTCAGTAACTTACACAAGCTGCTTATTCAATTCAATAAAAGTTTGTTTTATGCCAGCCGTTATTGTTTGTACCAATTTCTCAGAAACATCACGCAATGCCTTGTCTTATGCGTGCTCTTTAATTTACAACAAGGCAGCCAAAGAGGGAATTAGTATTCTTTTGCTGAATGTGTACACCATCCCTGCTAATTATTCGGGTGACGGAATTGCTCTT
>CAXUMK010000380.1:0-2999 GCA_964251885.1 uncultured Segetibacter sp.
TTAAAATATTCGATGTGAACGAAGCCTGTGTCTTGTCCGGTAACTTTACCCTTTAAGCTAAATTTATTGTTAGAATCGTTTTGTGAATATAAAGCAGATGTCGTAAGAAGAACAGAAGTAAAAAGTAGCAAGCCTTTCATAATCGCTTTATAATACCTGACGCAAATACTTGAAATTTCCATAAAAATTTTAAGAGATGGAAGCTGTCTCAAAATAAGCCAGCCGCTAACATTTTTATCCACGCAGTTTAATTAAAACAATTGAGTAAAGCAATGATTTGCTTCTTTTCCAGAATTTCTTTGATTTAATTTGCTTCTGATATTCGAAAAAATTGCTCCTGCGAACAAAAGCTCCTATCACTATGCTGCGGGCTGTTCCAACGTCCAAGCCCGGTATTAGCAATACTCTTGTTACATACCGTTTTCTTTTCTCCATTCTTTGATTGTAATTTCTTTATCGTTGTTTTATGTATCAATATACCATCGTCTACTTGTACACTATAGCTGAAAACAATGCAGCTAAAAAAGTCCCAATACAGCGTAAGTATTGGGGCTTCGTTTTGGGGCTTTTAGTCTACTCCACTTAATGTTAGTGGTCGTTCATCGGATTTTAAACAGTCTAATTCTATCTGTATCCAAAATAGTTTCATGGTCTTGTACAATGGCAAATTTTTTAAAATCATCTGACCACGTCACGCTATGAATTTCTCTGTCCGGCAAAAAAATTCTTACTTTTTTAAAAGTTTGAAGGTTGACTAAATAAAAGTTCGATTTATAATCGTCATAAAACATGTACTGCCCGTTAGGACTTAAATATGCATTATGATATTCAAATAATAATGGCTTTTTTGAAACCTGAACATTGTGATTATACTTTATTAAAAAGTTAGTGTCAGAAACGAAATCATGGTCATCATCTAAGTATAGGATGTTACTTTGTTCATCAATAACAACTTTCGAATCAAGGTCTTTGAGATCGCCTTCACCAAAGTCAATTATTACACCTTTTCGGTTAAGAAGCATGTGTCTATAAGTAAAACTGTCTTCGGGTTGACATAAAGTAAAGCATATATCATTATTATACTTTTTAATTGCACCAACTAAAGGGAAGTTGCCGAATTTTTTATTTGGTTTTAAAATAGTGTCTGTTCTTTTATTTTGCAGGTAAATTATATTAAGTCCAGTACCAGCGCCATACGAACCATTTACTGCAGCACCAACTTTATAACTGACACGGGAAGAATCAAAGAATTCTGGGTCTAACAAAAAAGTTTTATTTGGTGCCGCTATTACCTCATATAGCTTTTTTGTTCGATTGTAAATTTTAATTTTATTCCCTTTTGTAGTTTGAGCTAAAACTCTATAGCCCGTAATAGGTTCGGTTTGCAGAGCGTATAAAATTAAATTATCGTCATTGGAAAAACTGGGTGTCCAGCCGTAGTCTATTGCTGTTAACTTTTTTGTTTTTAAGTTAATTATTGAAACTACCGGGTCTGCAAAACGTTTGTCTTTCTTTGCTTTTATTAGTAAGCCTTGTACATACTTATCTCTTCCAATTGCATTTCCTCCATCAGGAATATTAAACTGTTTGCTAAAAACAAATTCAGTGTCAGAATGAGCAAACGATGGATTATTAATAATGTAATTCTTGCTATACCATTCAAAATACTTTTCAACTTTCATAGTTTGTCCATGAGATTGAACTGTAAGAGTTAACAGGAATAAAATCTTTAGTAGTGTGTTCATCTGAATGCCGCCTAACATTTATTCACGCAATGTAATCAAAAGAGTTGCGTAAAGCATCCAAATTTCACTCTTCTCCGCATTTCTCTGTTCACCTCAATAACGATATACAAGTACAAGTGAGTGACACAACGATGCTGGAAAGGGATAGAATGCCGGTCAACAAAAATCTTCTAACTGCTGTGTCGGGTCATCTTCTTTATCTTAAAAGTAAAGTGTTTCTGGCTTAGGTAGCTGAAGGTGACAACAAAAACAGTGGTGATGATTTTTGAAATAATGGCTCCCATTTTCAATTGCTCGATGAAGAATTTGAGGAACATGTAATTGAGGGCTATGCAGGCGATCACCATGGAGAAATACCTGATCAACTGCACTCTTCCGCGCAAATTGCTTTCGGTAAAAACAAGGTAACGGCTGTAATAAAACCCTATCGGGAAGGTGATGCAAAAAGCGGCTATCATGGCGAGGATGTGCGGAGAAATGGCGAAATAGCCAAAATGCATCACGCCATATTGCTTTAACCTGTGCTCAAAAACACTGAAGAGAAAAATGTCGAGCACCGTATTGGCGCCTCCGCAGGCAGCATACCTGTAAGTCTGCAGTGGCATAAACTTTCTAAACAGGGGATAGAAAAAATCAATAAGATTAAGAATCAGGGTATTCATGTGCCGGTCTTACTAAATGGGCGCGAAGATAAGTGTTGTAAAGTGTACTTTTGCCGCCCAAACAGTTAAAGAATGAGTGTTGTTTTAAAGATTAAATTTGCTGCTGCCAAAGCTTTAAACGAGCTGTACAATCTCTCATTGCAAGAAGCGGGAATACAGGTAAATGCTACAAAACCTGAATTTGAAGGAGAATATACCATTGTATTGTTTTCATTTATAAAACAACTTAAAAAGGCGCCCGAGGTTTTAGGGAAAGAGCTGGGTCAGTACCTTGTTGAGAAGCACAGCGAGTTATTTTCAGGCTACAATGTTATAAAGGGTTTCTTAAACCTGTCTGTTGCCCCTGCTTACTGGAGCAACTTTTTACATGCTGAATACGCTAATACCAATTACGGTAAATCAGTACTTACGCATAAGAAAGTAATGGTTGAATATTCTTCTCCGAATACCAACAAGCCTTTACACCTTGGTCATTTACGAAATAATTTTTTAGGCTGGAGCATTGCCGAGATATTAAAAGCTGCAGGCAATGACGTGGTAAAAACCTGTATTGTGAATGACCGTGGAATTCATATTTGCAAAAGTATGCTTG
>CAXUMK010000380.1:3014-4580 GCA_964251885.1 uncultured Segetibacter sp.
CATACAAAAGGCGATCATTTTGTTGGCGATTATTATGTGAAGTTTGAGGAAGACTTAAAAATAGAAGCTGCTGACGTTTTAGACCGTTTGCTGGGTCGTGAACTGGAAGGATTTACCAAAGAGGAAGAAACAAAAATAATGGCTTTGCTGGATGTAATGGATCACGCAACGCGTACTCAAAACAAAGAAAAGTACTACGAAATAGAAGGTGAGTTAAATGAAATTGCACGCAACAATACACCCATCATGAGAGAAGCAAAACAAATGCTTTTGAAGTGGGAGCAGGGTGATGAAACAGTGCTGGAACTATGGCGCACAATGAACGCATGGGTGTATGCAGGCTTTGATGAAACATACAAACGGATAGGCAGCGATTTTGACAAGACTTATTATGAAAGCGATCTGTATTTGTTAGGCAAAGACATTGTGGAAGAAGGTTTGCAGAAAGGCGTCTTATTTAAAAAAGAGGATGGCAGTGTGTGGATAGATCTAACGGCGGAAGGCCTTGACGAAAAACTGGTTTTACGCAGGGACGGAACGTCGGTTTATATCACACAGGACTTAGGGCTGGCGCAGTTGAAATACCAGGAATTTAAGACAGACGAAAGCATCTATGTTGTGGGCGACGAACAGAACTACCACCTGAAAGTGCTGAAACTGATCATGCAGAAACTGGGCGCTCCTTATGCCGATGGAATTACTCATTTAAGTTACGGAATGGTAGAACTGCCCACCGGAAAAATGAAGAGCCGTGAAGGAACAGTTGTAGATGCGGATGATATTGCAGATGAAATGATCGCTATTGCAACAGCTAAAACGGAAGAGTTGGGCAAAGTAAAAGATTTTGAAGAAAGTGAATTGCAGCAGTTGTACAATACCATCGGCCTTGGGGCTTTGAAATTTTTTCTTTTACGTGTTGATCCAAAGAAGCGAATGGTTTTTAATCCTGAAGAGAGTATAGACTTTCATGGTTTCACCGGGCCTTTTGTTCAATATACTCATGCACGCATAAAAAGCATTTTGCGCAAAGAACAACCGAAAGGTTCTATGCTTGATTCAGATTTGTTGCCGTTAGAAAAAAATATTCTGATTGCACTTGAGCAGTTCGCAGTCATCATTCAGGATGCGGCAAGCGAACATGATCCTTCGAAAGTAGCCATGTATGTTTTCAATCTTGCCAAAACGTTTAATTCATTTTATACTGAACATTCTATAGCCAATGCAGAAACTGCAGAGAAGAAAGAACTGCGTTTGCAACTCGCCCAATTAACCGCACAAACCCTTAAAACCGGAATGTCGCTGTTAGGTATTGGTGTTCCGGAAAGAATGTAGATCTTCGTCATTGCGAGGCACGAAGAAATCCCATTTGAGTTAAACAGGCTTACTATTACAAGCAGATTGCTTCGTCGTTCCTCCTCGCAATGACGGTGCAGTTTCTCGTCATTGGCAGGTACAAAGCAATCCCATTTGTGTTTGAACAGGCTTACTATTGCAAGCAGATTGCTTCGTCGTCCCCCCTTATAATGACATCTTCTCTAACCCTTTGAAAAACAAGAAGTAACGTAT
>CAXUMK010000381.1:0-4515 GCA_964251885.1 uncultured Segetibacter sp.
AGCTGTTTTCTCGGCTTTCCTGCTACTTTATTTTATTGTAACGAAAACCAGGAAAACTCCCCGTGATGTCAATACCTTATGATGTTTCTTATATACTGAATGAGTTTGCCGAAGACAGGGAACAATACTTCAATGCCATTGCTCCGCCTATTATGCAAACGAGCAATTTTGCCTTTAAAAAAGTAGACGACCTGCGCAGGGCTTTTGCTGATGAATATGCTGCATTCCTCTATAGCCGCGGACAAAATCCTACAGTTGATATACTGCGAAAAAAACTTGCAGCGCTCGACGGAGCCGAAGATTGTTTGGTTTTCAATAGCGGCGCTGCTGCCATTTTTGCTGCAGTATTAGCCAATGTAAAGTCTGGTGACCATATTATTTCTGTCGATAAACCTTATAGCTGGGCGCAAAAAACATTTGACGTGATCTTGCCGCGCTTTGGAGTCGTCACAACTTATGTTGATGGCCGCGATATTCAAAACTTTCAAAATGCGCTCAAACCCAATACAGTTCTTATCTACCTTGAGTCTCCAAATAGTTGGGATTATGCCTTGCAGGATTTAGAAGCCGTTGCACAATTAGCAAAACAACACAACATTGTTACAATATGCGACAACAGTTACTGTACGCCCATTTATCAAAGGCCAATACAATTGGGAATAGACCTTTCGCTTCAGTCAGCTACAAAATATATAGGTGGTCATAGCGATACTGTTGCAGGGGTCTTAAGCGGCAGTAAACAGATGATGGAAAAAATATTTAACAGTGAGTACCTCAATATCGGAAGCGGCATTCAGCCATTCAATGCCTGGTTATTATTGCGGGGATTAAGAACACTACCAGCCAGACTTGACAGGATTACAGCTACCACTGTAAAGGTTGTTGAGTATTTAAAAACACATTCTTTGGTAGAAGAAGTCATCTTTCCTTTCGACCCTTCATTTGCACAATACGAACTGGCCAGAAAGCAAATGACCAACGCCTGCGGGCTCCTGACTTTTGTAATAAAAGCCAACGATATAGCGTCAATAGAATTGTTTTGCGAATCGCTGCAGCACATACTGATGGCCGTAAGCTGGGGCGGCTACGAATCGCTGATCATTCCCCGTTGTGCAGGTATACAGCAGGATATCTTCGACCTGCAAAACCGGGAGCACAGAATGCTGCGGTTGTATGTTGGATTGGAAGAGGCTAAGTATATTATCGGGGATTTGGAGAAGGGGTTTGAGGGGATGAAGAAGTAATTTCAATACATTTCATGAGCCGGGCAGTATTGCTACTATGAGTCATCGTTGCGTCGCACACTTGAGACGCTTTGTTCAATATTCGGCAATGCACAAACTTATAAAACGGGAAGCATAGTTAGCACACTTGTGCAGGTTTCAATTTATTTGACCTCTATGAATTCTGAACACCTTGTTACTTAAACATGTATCCAAGGCTGAGCTATAATCAATTATATAACTAAAACGATTACAAGAATTATAAAAAAATGCTGGAGATAATACGTTGGTTTTTTAAAAGGCAAATACTTTCCTTGTTCCTTTTTGGGTTTATCGTTTATTTTACATTTGTATCAAAGTATATCTATGAAGCAGGTGATATTGGAAGTAGAAGAAAAAAAATATAAGTTTTTGATGGAAGTGCTGAAAAATTTCGATTTTGTACATGTGGTGAAAGGAGATGTTGCAAAAAAAGAAGCAATGAAAATAATAGCAGAAGGAATGCACAGTGCTGTTCTGGCAAGTGAAGGAAAAATAGAAAGCCGTCCTGCACAAGCCTTTCTTAATGAACTTTAATGTTCAAACAATTCCTCCTTTTGAACGAGAGGCGAAAAGACTTCTTCGTAAATATCCTTCATTAAAATTATTTAAACAAAAAAGAGGATTTATAACTGAAAACTAAAAAGCCTTCCGAAGAAAGCTTTTTAGGGGGGACTATAGTAAAATTGCTAAGCTTTGTTCTCGTCTCCATTTGTATTCACAACTACATTTTCTTCGGGTGTCTTTTTTATCGCAACTTTATTTGACACCATTATTTCGCCATCCAGTGTTTTTACAATCACACCTGTTTTTAAGCTGGTTGGTAAGCTTAAGTATACAGCTCCGAACTCATTGGTTGAAACAATTGAAAGGAGGTTATCTTCAGTGTCCATTATAACTATGCTGGTTTTTTTAGGAAAGTCACTTACCCAAATACTGGTTTTTGTTTCACCAGCTACTACGGCTACCCTGCTCTTCAAGACAGTATTTTGAGCAGATACGGAAAAACAAAAACTGCTGATAAAGATGATGGTAACAGAAAAAACGCTTTTTAGAAAACCTGTTGTCATAAAATTTTTATTTGGATGATTGTAGAAAGGCAAGGCTTGTGCCAATGCTGCCAGACTTCCGTTTTCACCCGCTTTTAAAAATTGATAATCGAAAGTTGTAAGTAAAAAAGTGTTTAAAATATACACATCACTTTAGTTGTAAGAGTAAAAGGCAGCAGTAGTTGTATTTGTGCTGCTTTCACAAAAGATAATTATTTATTATGAAGGGCACTTTTATAAAAGAAATACATCCTGATTTTTGTCAGCTTCATATATAACTGGTTAATTATCATTGTATTTCCTGGCAAATTTCTATTAAAACCCCGTTTGTTTCCTTTGGATGGATAAAGCAGACAAGCTTATTGTCAGCTCCTTTTTTTGGACTTTCATTTAGTAAAACAAACCCATCTTTTTGCAATCTCGCCATTTCTTCTTCAATGTTTTTAACCGCAAATGCTATGTGATGTAATCCTTCGCCTTTTTTTTTGATAAACCGCGCAATTACTCCATCCTCGTCATAACTTTCCAATAATTCAACTTTTGTTTCCCCTTTTTGGAAAAAAGCTGTATTTACTCTTTCGCTTTCTACGTTTTCAGTTTTATAACAGACTGCATTTAGAATTTTTGTAAAAAGAGGGATAGAGACCGAAAAATCGCTGACAGCAATTCCAATATGTTCTACTTTCATCTCTTAACTTATTATAAAGATTTGATAATATCTTTCGATTTGAGGAAAAACCATTCGTATGCAATTTTACTTCACAAATTTATAGTTCTAATTGTGTTACTTTTGTATCTATAAGACAGAAGAAAATAGAGTACTATGTTGAAATTACCGGTTTATTTAGATAATAATGCAACTACGGCTTGTGACCCGAGAGTAGTTGAGGCGATGATTCCTTATTTTACAGAAAGTTTTGGCAATGCGGCAAGTCGCAACCATCCCTTTGGATGGGCTGCAGAAGAAGCGGTTGATTATGCAAGAGAGCAGGTGGCAAAGCTTGTAGGGGCAGACCCTAAAGAAATTATTTTTACAAGTGGCGCTACTGAGGGTGATAACCTTGGCATAAAAGGCGTTTTTGAAATGTATGCAAGTAAGGGAAATCACATCATTACTGCTACTACTGAGCATAAGGCTGTATTAGATACCTGTAAGCATATTGAAAAGCTCGGCGGCGAAGTTACTTATCTGCAGGTAAAAGGCGATGGACTCGTAGACCTTGCAGAACTGGAAGCAGCCATCAGACCTACAACTATTTTAGTTGCCATAATGTATGCGAACAACGAGATAGGCGTTGTACAGCCCGTTCGTGAAATTAGTGCAATCGCTAAAAGACACGGCGTGTTGTTCTTTACAGATGCTGTGCAGGCTGTAGGTAAAATTCCGGTTGATGTACAAAAAGATGGTATTGACATCATGGCTTTTACAGCCCATAAAATGTATGGCCCTAAAGGCATTGGCGCTTTATATGTTCGCCGTAAAAATCCACGTGTAAAGGTTACTGCCCAAATGGATGGTGGCGGACACGAAAGAGGAATGCGCAGCGGTACGTTAAATGTTCCCGGCATTGTTGGCTTTGGAAAGGCGGCAGAACTTGCCCGTCTTGAAATGGAACAGGATGCAAAAAGACTAAGCGGCTTAAGAGATAAACTGGAGAGCGAATTGATGAAACTGGAAGAAGCTTATGTAAACGGAAATCGTGAACATCGTCTTCCGCATGTGACCAATATATCATTTAAACATGTTGAGGGTGAAGGTTTACTGATGGGTTTCAATAAAAATATAGCATTAAGTTCTGGCTCAGCTTGTACCTCTGCCTCTCTTGAACCGAGCTATGTATTGAAAGCATTAGGTTTAGGCGATGACCTTGCACACAGTTCGCTTCGTTTTGGATTAGGAAGATTTACTACAGAAGAGCAGATAGACTATACGATAGACCAGGTTAGAACCACAGTATTAAAGCTTCGCGAAATGAGCCCATTATGGGAAATGTATAAAGAAGGTATTGACATTAATTCAATTGAGTGGGCAGCACATTAGAACAATTAGCTAATCTGCTAATGTGCTGATTAGCTAATTAAAAAGAAATTTAATAGTACTTTCATTAGCACATAGGCTAATTAGCACATTAGCTAATTACCAAATTATCAAATTATTAAATTAACATGTTATGGCATATTCAGATAAAGTAATTGACCATTAT
>CAXUMK010000382.1:0-2545 GCA_964251885.1 uncultured Segetibacter sp.
CCGCAGCTTCGCAAAGCAATATCACCAACGTAGAATTTTATCTTGATAAAGACCCAGGTTATGGCAAAGCAACTGCAGCCACCGGATTTTCTCCTGCACCGGATTTGAGCAGTGTATCAACATCTATTAATATTGATACACTGTCAACTGGCTTACACATTATCGGAGTAAGAAGCCTGGATGCCAATGGCAAATGGAGCCTTGATGAAAGATGGCTCTTTTTAAAACCTTCTGCCGCAGCTTCGCAAAGCAATATCACCAACGTAGAATTTTATCTTGATAAAGACCCTGGCTATGGCAAAGCAACTGCCGCCACTGGATTTTCTCCTGCGGTGGATTTAAGCAGTGTATCAACATCCATTAATATTGATACACTGTCAACCGGCCTGCATATTATCGGGGCAAGAAGCCTGGATGCCGATGGTAAATGGAGTCTTGATGAGAAATGGCTCTTTATAAAACAAGACTCAACTCCATCACTCCCTAATATTGTGCGGGTAGAATATTATTTTGACGGAGATCCGGGATTTGGCAAGGGAGAACCTGTTTCATTTACTCCAGCTACCAATTTGATTGATCTCCCTTTTTCTCAAGCTATCAGCCAGGATAATGCAAACCTTCACAAAATTTGTGTCAGAAGTGAAGATGTTAAGGGTGCGTGGAGTTTGGATCAATGCTGGCTTTTCAGCAGTGGAAATGTCTTGCCGGTAAATTTCATACAATTTTCTGTCGCAGGTGAAAAAGATAAAGTAAAAATATTTTGGAGCACAGCCACAGAATTGAATAGTAAGGAGTTTTTTTTAAAAAGAAGCCTGGATGGCCTTAATTATGAAACAATAGCAACAATACCAGCCGCGGGCAACAGTACTGCTGTTAAAAACTATTATTACAATGATTACGAGGCAATGCAGTTTAAAGGAAAGAAAGTTTATTACCAGTTATTGCAAAAAGATTTAGACGGCCATGGAACATATACAGACATAAAAGTGGTAAAAATCAACGAACTGGTTAACTCTTTAAGACTAGCTTATAATCCTGTGAAAAATGAAGCAATACTCAAATATGAAGCTTCTGAAAATAATGAAGTTTTAATAAGAGTTATAGATGCCTCTGGCAAAATAATGAAACTTAGCAATGTGACTGTTAAGGCAGGTTATAATCAAATACCTTTAAGCGTATTATCTTTTGCAAAGGGAATTTATGAGATCGAAGTAATAAGCAATAAGGATAGTCAGCATGTAAAAATGATGAAAGAATAAATTACGAAACATTAGTGTGTTAAGGGATGAGAATCCCTGCAATACAAGCAAAAAGCCGAATAAACAAATAAGCAACAATACCCGTGCATTTAAAAGGAGCGTAGGCAAATGAAGGCTTTTAAATTCTTGGGGGGGACACAACCAGGGGGCTGCTTCATTATAAAAAATGACAGCCTCTTTTTTTATTCTACTCTATCAGCACAAACCCTGCCCAGTAGTAAGGCGGATACTTCTTATTGTGCAGTTCTTTTTGCGCCTTTAACAGAGCGTCAGAAGCCTTTTGCCCTCTCAACAGGTTTTTATAAAACAGCAGCATCAGTTCTGCTGTTTGTTTTTGGGGCACACGCCACAAACTCACCATTAGCTCTTTAGCTCCTGCCAGTCTGAAAGCTCTTTGAAGACCCATTATACCTTCATCTCCCTCACCTAAATCTCCAAGCCCTGTTTCGCATGCACTTAATACTACCAGGTTAATTTTACTTAAATCCATTTGTGCAATCTCGTAACCAGTTAGTATTTCGTCTTCTTTCCCGGCTAAAGGTTCTTTGCCAGATGATACATAATTGGCTCCTGAAAATATTAATCCGCATCGCAACAGAGGGTTTGCATGTGCAGTAAACATTTTGCTTTTACTTATTTCCCCTGCATTTTCACTGCCTCCCTGCGAAAAAAACCCATGTGTTGAAATATGCAGTATTCCCTGTAAATGACCTCCTTTGCTTTTAAAGTTTTCTTCTGTCGCATCAATGCTTTTATAGATTTTTACCGGTATCTTTTTAACTGCAAAAAGAGTTGCAACTGCATCAGTTTCATTATCATTTAGCTTATTCCAATGTTCATTAAATCCTCCTCCTTTCACAAGATCATCCGATAAAAGGCTTTTATCAGTACCGGTATTGATAAAACCTTCTGCATCGCTTCGGTCGTTTAAATAAACACTTTCCCTATAGTCCATTTTACCCCAAATACTTGCTGCAGCAGGGGTAGCAGCGCTTTCAACTGCATTACCAGCCAGATCTCTGGCGCCTGCTATTAAATACAGGTTATACTTGTCCATCAGCAGTTTGTCATGACCGGTATTTACGGCGTTCAAAGCAATGGAATTTATCATTCCTGCAGGGGCGTAATAGATGCTTTTAGTATTTTTTAGGTACGGCTCCATTGGCTTCCACAGCAGCGCATAAAGCGCCAGGTTATCGCCCTGGTAAACATTTTTTATGAGTTCATTGGCATCAGTCTGGATGCCTTTTTCATGCTTGAAAAGCTGCTTTAATTTGGTTTCGCTC
>CAXUMK010000382.1:2555-4514 GCA_964251885.1 uncultured Segetibacter sp.
TTATAATAAATGCTCCGTACATGACCCGGTTCTTTGCTGCAGAAATATCGTTGAACCGCACAAACTCAATGGCAGCCTGATGTGGCAAAAGGCTTTTGCGGATTTTTTCTATTAACTGGTCTTTGTCAGCAGGCATGGTAACTGAGCCGGCAGCAGAAAACTTTCGTTCATAATCCTCGGCCAATGTCTCGAGGCTGTCTGTATTAAATATTCTTTTTTTATACGGAAGGGAATAGGAGCTATATAATATCTGCTGTGTCTTTAGCCAGTTGCTGTAGGCGGCAGTCAAAGCGGTATCTTTCGAATGCCTCACTTCATTATACAATTCGGTTTCAGTGGTTAGTATCATTCCTTTTAACTGCAGCAGATTATACAATCCCAGCCGCGTCAGCCTTTTATCGGCCGCACCTGAAGCTATCAGAGAGTACACAAGGTCGAAGCTTGTTTTAAGTATTTCAGCAAATCGTATCTTTTCGTACTGTGGCATTCCCTCGAAATTGCCGTATATTATTTTAAAAAGGCGCTCAGACAATGACTGCAAACTGTCGGCAGCTTCTGCAGGGTGATTGGTTTGTATCAGGTTAGCACAAAAACCTGTAAAAGTTTGCAGATAGTTATAGTGGTTTTTATTTTGTGTCAATTCGTAATCTTTTATGAGCGAACGGTAAAGAGAATCGCTTTTGGGCGATTTATTTTTAGCATATAAAGAAGCCAGGTTATAGCCGACAGAATTATAGATACGTGTTCCTCTTTCATCCTGCCGCAACTCTTTGAGAGCAGCAAGATAATAAGCCTCCGCTTGTTTCCATTTATGCTGCTGCTGCATTACGCCGCCTAATCCGTTTAATGCAGAGGCATGCAGTACTATACTTTGTGCAGGCGAAATACTGTCAAGAATTTCGCTAAAGACTTTTTGGCAAGCGGCAGTTTTTTTAAGCGCCTCATACGACGCACCCAGGTTTAACCATGCAGTATAATAGTCATTTTTATCCCCATGCACTTTTCTGTACGTGCTGTAAGCTTTTAAAAGAACTTGTACCGCTCTTTCCCATAAACCTGTTTGATTATACACTACTCCAAGATTACTGTACAGCTTGGCGCTATATAAGTTTTCATTCGATTTAAAAACCTTTTTTGCAAGATGCAGCAGGTTGATATAAATGGCTTCTGCTTTGGCGAAGCGGCCTGTATAGATATAAGCATTTGCCAGATTATTTAAAGCGCCGCCATACATTTCAAACTGCTCACTGTAATCCTTTAAAATTGCCGCCGCTTTTTCGAGGTACCGCAAAGCTTCGCTGTACGAACCCAAACCATTTAGTAAGTTGCCATAGTTAGATAAAGTTTCTGCGTAGCCGGTGCTGAGCGTATCGTTCAGTTTTTCAAATATTCTAAGGCTTTCTTTATACCAAAACTCAGCCTTGTGTATATCTCCGGGTTTCTCATAAATCATCGCAAAATACTGCCCGACAAAATAGGCGTAAGCAACACTGTTTTCGCCACTGTCTTTTTTAACTATCACTTCTGCTTTCTTCGCATACTGCAGTGCAGAGTCGTACTTCTCAGCATAATAAAAACTATCACTGATATGCTTGTATTCATCCAGCGTTTGTGCCTTGGTTGTTTGAGAAAAAAACAGTGAGCCAATACAGGCTAATAACATACAGGTTCGTAGCATAATCAGATTTTTTTTAAGAATTTTTTGGACTTAGCAGTATCACTTTGGTTACACTTTCGTTGCGTCGCACACTTGTACTTTTGTTCATTATTCAGCAATGCACATCTTATCCCGCATGCAGTATAGCAGTATCACTTTGATTACACTTTCGTTGCCGCCTGCACGGTCAAACCTTGCGCATTACCGTCAACCTAAAGAAAAAATGCTTGAACTGATGCAGTTTTTGAAAGTAAGGCAAGCAGATTTTGGGTTAAAAGCTGAATAAAGGTTTGCCGTATAAG
>CAXUMK010000383.1:0-4479 GCA_964251885.1 uncultured Segetibacter sp.
TTTTTTTATTTATACCATCACATCTTAGTATCTTTTTGTGCATGAAATAATTATTCACAAGCACAGGAAATTAAATAAAAAAAACTACCGGACTATTGATCAGGTAATTTAATGATATAGTCAGGTTGCTTATTTTTTTCAAACTCATCGCATTTAAATAGTACTTGTTTTGTATAATCAATATGCTTTTCTAACCCTTCATTTTCAAGAATCATTTTTAATCTATCTTCACCCCAATTTCCCTGAATTTTATTATCACTTTTCAATGCTTTTACTAATTTGTCTGCGTCTTCACAAAGCTGGTTATTTAATTCAGCAAGATTTTTAATTTCAGATTTCAGGCTAACAATGTCTTTTATTTCATCTTTTCTGTTGTCATCAATTTGTTTCCCAAATTCCTGGATTTTTTCTTTTAACGGAGACAGAATTGTGTCCAGTTCTGTTTTATTTGTTGCTTTAAAAACTTTGCTTTTTGTTTCTAAAACAGCATCAGCTTGTAATGTAAATTGCTCTTTAAAGTAAATGTGAAGTTTACTGATTTCATCTTTGAGAGTATTAAGTTTGTCATTAAGGGCATTACGTTCAGCTTTTTCTTTTTCTAACTCTCTGGATAACTCTAATATAGATTTTGACTTCTCATTTATTTCAGTTGATTTTCCCACAAGTAGGAGCTTTGATTCCTGTAATTCTTCCGTTTTTGCTGTAAGTGTTGCTGTAGCGGTAGCTAATTCACCACGAACTTTATCATAATCAATCTTTATGTTGTTATTTTTTGTTTTAAACTCGGCAACATCTTTTTGAAGATTGCCAATTGTATTCTTAGCTCCATTTAATTCCGATTCTAACGACCCTAATTTTCCTGTGCCTTCAGCATCCAGCAAAGAGTCGGTCTGCACCAACGTTGCATGAATCTTTTGTTGTGTTGCTGCATCTACACCATTCCAGTAAAAGCCTTTTACCGTACCAATGCCTAAGGCTGCTAACTTGTTTAACCCAAGTTGCAGCCTCCCCTCTTTAAATGTTAAAATTACATCCTTACTTGTTAAGAGTTTAGTTGCCTGATAATCCCTTATTCGTATAGGGGTACGGGTGAAAATCTTTTATCGCACCTACGGAGGCATCTTTTAATTTGTAGGGCACAGGGGGGTGTTGGAGGTTTTAGAGACATTACAGTTCTTTGCAGGTGTGTATTTTAAATGTTCCATACGAACCAATCCTCAAACGGGTACTTTGACAGGCTACTACCGCCTGGTAGAGAGTTATCGCAATGCCGATGATCGTATCTGCCATAGAACAATACTCAACGTTGGCTTTATGGAAGACACTACTGTTGAGCAGCGCAATAAAATACAAAAGCACCTGACCAATAAGTATGAGCATAAGCAAGCCCTGTTCGAAGAAAAAGATCCGCTAGTCAATAAATACGTTGATGAACTCTGGCGACTGATAAGAGATACAAAGAGATTAGACATTGTCCCCTTTGACCGCAAGGTAAAAATGGTGGATATAGATACCGTAAAGCACCGTAATGTCAGAGAGGTAGGTGCCGAATGGATAGGTTATCATAGCTGGGATAAACTCCGGCTTACACAACTGCTTTTATCCAAAGGATGGAGCAAGGAAGAGGTACAGCTTGCAGCTACTCAAATCATCAGCCGGGCAGTATATCCGGCTTCGGAGCTAAAGACAACAAGATGGATAAAAAGAAAACTCGGCTGTGTGTGAACTGACAGGTTATGATATGGAAAAGCTGACCAAAGACAAGCTTTATCAAAGTTCGCTGAATTTATATGCCATCAAAGATGGCCTGGAGAAACATCTGTCAAACCGCACCAATGACCTCTTTGATCTGCAGGATAAGATCATTCTCTATGACCTTACCAACACTTATTTTGAAGGCGAGAAACGCAACAGTAAGCTTTCTAAATTTGGCAAGAGCAAAGAAAAACGCAGCGATGCAAAACTGGTGGTACTGGCACTGGTAGTAAATATGGAAGGTTTTATCAAATACTCCTCTGTACATGAAGGTAATATTGCAGATTGTGATACACTCTCAAAGATGATAGACAAGCTGTCGTCTCATACATTAAATGAAAGAAAGGCAGTCATAGTGCTTGATGCCGGCATTGCTACAGAAGACAATACATTTCAATTTTTTTGGTTACCGACATTTGTCCTTTTTTCAACATCGTTGTGTCACTCCCTTGTACTTTTTGATTCTTTATTCAGCTTTTATTAAGTTATGTTATTGGCTGTTTTCAGACTGTTGAAAAAGTACCTTTAGTACAAGAGTGCGACGCAACGGCTGCCTAATAGCAGCAATACAGGCCGGCTCCCAAAAAAATTATCGATTATTCTTACACGGCGACAAGTGTAAATAACAGTCTTTTGATAAACTTTTTATATCGCAGAAGAGAACCTGAAACTGATAGAAGCCAAAGGGTATAAATATCTCTGCGTAAGCCGCTCCAACTCAAAGATTACCAGGTTGTGCAAGACAGGCTTACAGTGTTACTTGATACAAAATCAAACAAGACTATCAGGCTGAAAGCGGTCAGAACAGAAAAGAATACCGACTACTACCTTGAGGTAAAGAGCCCTGCAAAAGAGATGAAGGAAACAGGGATGAAAAACCAGTTTGAACTAAGGTTTGAGGAAGCTTTGCAGCGCATACACAAAGGCGTTCATAGCAAAGGAGGTGTTAAGCAGGCAGACAAAGTACATCAGCGTATAGGCAGGGCAAAGGAGCGCTATCCTTCAGTTCAGCAATATTATACAATAGAGGTATCGGTAGATGAAAAGACAAAAGTAGTTACAGAAATTACCTGGAAAAAAGATAAAGCAAAACATGCAGCTAAGCTGGAAGGTTTAGGTATCTATTTTTTACGTACCAACCTAAATGTATCAGATGAAGTGATTGTCTGGAATATTTACAATATCATCAGGGAAATAGAAAGCGCCTTCCGCACTCTAAAAACCGACCTTGACCTGCGTCCGGTATACCACAAGAACGATGATGCAACCATGGCACACCTGCACCTTGGCTATTGGCTTACTGGCTGGTAAATACAGTTCGCCATCAGCTAAAAAGCAAAAACATCAATAGCTGCTGGACAGAAATAGTACGCATAGGCAACACCCAAAAAGTAATCACCACAACGGGGAAAAACACTTATGACCATATTATAAATACAAGAAAATGCTCTGAACCCAACGAAAACCTCAAGAAGATATTTGATACCCTCAAAGCCGATTACCGACCCTTCAGAAAAAGAAAATCCGTAGTACACAAACCGACACCCGAAAAAAATAAAACTCAACAAATACGCCTGTTACAGCCAGGTTAGCTGCAACCTGGGTTAACATAGGTTTGTCCTGCGCAGCCGCCGGGCTTAGTTTTAAAGCGTTATTGAGATTGGTAAAAAAGCTGTCAATTGAATTGTAGTAAGACGGCAAATCGTTGCGTTCGAGACCTGTATAATGGTTCACTTCAGCAGGATACCTGCTTAGCGGAGTTAAAGACGACTGGCGCTGCAAGGCAACTATATTTTTGATGTCAGCAGAATCGTCTTCTACCAGTGTTCTGCCAAACAGGTTCAGGTGTTCATAGGTAAAGCGTATTGGCTTCAGACCTTCCGGCACTTTGCCTTTCCATTTTGGACCAATCAGTAAATACTCTGCAGCTCCGTTATCTCCAAAGCTGGAACCAATGTAATAAGGTGTGTCGTTATTAGGACCTGCGCCACCACGATTGCGGGTACTTTTGTAAGCGGCTATTTTTAAAGTGTTATCAGGCGAAGCTGAGGCTAACTTACCGGCGTAGGAAAAATGATTGTACACTCTTTTTGTCTGCCCGATATTATCCGGTAACGTAACATACATCCGGTAGCTTTGTTCTATAGGGTAGCCGTAGATGTAGGCTTCTTTTACCAGCCGTAAAAGAGAATCTGTCGATAAAGAAGATTGGGCTTTTGTAAGAGTAGTCCAGATGGTAAAAAAACTTACAAAGACTGGATCAGGTATTTGCGATGGCAGGGCTTCGAAGTTCCGTCCGCCTGGTAACAAATGCTGATTGTTGTTTTATATATTGAAGATAAGATTTGTCGCCTGATTATTAACCTCCAGCCCAAGCCGAAGCTGATAAAAGATTTGCCGCCGATTGCTCTTCCGTCCAGCCCTGCTATTGCAAATACCCCTGTTATATTTAAGTAGCCCAATTCCCGCGAAGCTAACGACTCTCATTATCAGCCTTTTTCGAACTTATTCTGTCGCTTCACCAAAGTGATGAGAAAAGAACAAATGCCGGCAAAACAGGGTAACATGAGTTTGAACGACCTGGCCAAATAGCATTCCGTCCAGTTGGGAGCGCAGCAGCGTGTGTCAAACCAATAAAGCTATTCTCCTGCAACAGCCCGAACTGAAGATGACAGTAATTCAACTGCCGAAGTTTCCCGTCTTTCCATGTACTAAAGCTGAAAA
>CAXUMK010000384.1:0-4460 GCA_964251885.1 uncultured Segetibacter sp.
GGCCGCGTGTTTTCCATATTCTTCCATCCTTTTGAATTGCTAATTGTATAAATTATGCGAGATGCCCCAAAAGAATACTTACGGTCAACTAATAAGTATTACCGGGGTCGCTAAGAATTGCTAAGCATTTAAAATATCATAAGTATTATTTTCATGATGGCTGCAATCGTCTTCGGCTTCTTTTCGTTCAATCTGCCTGCTTAGCTCCATTTTATCTTCCGCACTCTCCCCAACCCGCAGTTTTCTCATTTCATTTTCGGTAATTATATGCTTTGGATTTGAGTTGTGTTTCTTCATTAATTCTGCCGGAGTTAGTGCGTCTTTGTCTGTTGTCGCAATCAGGTTTTTATCTTTCATATCGTATTTTTATAGGTTACAAATTTAGTTTGTCGAACACTGCTAAAGGTCTGTAAACTTTGTTAGATGCTATGTTATTTTTAGAATACAAAATGGTTTTGTCAGGCAGCGTTGCAGAATTGAAACTGTTAGCCGTTGCGGTGAGTTGTGCGGGTAAAGCCTTTATAAAGATTTTTTGGTGGTGTCTAAATATGATGCCGGCTACGCAAAATAATTTTTGTATGAATAGAGGAATGACAGCTAATTGAAAAAAGGTTTTACATTCGGCGCAGCAATAAAATGTTGATAGTATGGGTTTTAGTAAGCCTGATCTGCGAACTGTAAATGTCACCCGTTATGTAACTCCGCTGCGCGAAGGAGGTTCGCTGCCAGCAATTGCCGAAGCAGACGACGGATTTTTATATGTGCTTAAGTTTCGGGGCGCAGGCCAGGGTGCGAAAGCTTTGATTGCCGAATTAATAGCCGCTGAAATTGCCCGGGCGCTTGGTTTAAAAGTACCCGAAATTGTCTTTGCTAATCTCGATGAAGCATTTGGGCGTACCGAGCCCGATGAGGAGATACAGGATTTGCTGAAGGCCAGCACAGGTCTTAATCTTGCGCTGCATTATCTTTCGGGCGCAATTACCTTTGACCCGGTGGTTACAACGGTCGATGCAAAGCTTGCTTCGCAAATTGTGTGGCTCGATTGCTTCGTTACCAATGTAGACCGCACGGCGCGTAATACCAATATGCTGATGTGGCACAACGAACTTTGGCTGATAGACCACGGCGCTTCGCTTTACTTTCATCACTCGTGGGACAATTTTGAGCAACAGGCGCTACGACCGTTTGTGCAGGTAAAAGATCATGTGCTGCTGCCATTGGCTGCTGAACTGGATGCGGTTGATGCCGAATTTCATTCCATTCTTACTGCTCAACTTCTGCGTTCAATTGTTGCTTTCATTCCCAATGAATGGCTTACAGATGAGTCTTCGGTTGAGTCTGCAGATGAAAAGCGGCAGGTGTATCTTCAGTTTTTAGAAATGCGTTTATCCCATTCGGAAATTTTTGTCAAAGAAGCCAACAATGCAAGAAAAGCACTTATTTGAATATGCCGTTATTCGTGTAGTGCCTCGTGTAGAACGCGAAGAATTTCTGAATGTTGGAGTGATCGTCTATTGCCCGGCACAACGTTTTTTGAAGGTGATGTTTCAAATAGATGAGCAAAAGCTGCGTGCGTTTTGTGCTAAGATAAATATCACTGAAGTGGAAGAAAGGCTAAGAGCTTTTGATACCATTGCCTCTGGAATTGCCGAAGGCGCAACGATAGCTATGCTGCCAATCGCTTCCCGTTTTCGCTGGCTCACTGCTGCCCGCAGTACCATTTTGCAAACATCGCCGGTTCATCCCGGTTTGTGTGCTAATGCAGGAGAAAAGATCGTAAAGTTGTTTGGAGAGTTGGTTTTATAAGAATGTTATTGCAATGGAAAGTGTTTTATACTAAACAAGACATAAAAAAGTGAGTAGAATTTTTTTGAACCGGGCGGCATTACTACTATGATTCAGACGTTGCGTCGCACACTTTTACTTTTCATTCTCTATTCGACGAGCCCTGGAGTCAATCCGCTTTATGATTTTCAACCTATTGATGTTTTGGTCATCAGATTGCTTTGTCGTTCCTCCTTATAATGACATCCTCTTTAACCCTTTGAAAAACAAGAAGTAACGTATGGATGTCATTCAGTTTTTTTTCTTTTTTGGCTCCGAAAAAGTCGTTACTCGCAATGACGGGTGCTGCTTCGTCGTTCCTCCTTGCAATGACGGGTGCTGCTTCGTTATTGCGAGGCACAGGCTTGTCCCGCAACAAAAGTGGGAAAGCAATCCGCTTTATGATTTTCAACCTGTTGATATTTTTGGTATTAGATTGCTTCGTCGTTCCTCCTCGCAATGATGCTTTTGCTTCGTCATTGGCAGGCACGAAGCAATCTGCTTCATGATTTTCAACCTGTTGATATTTGGTGAGCGGATTGCTTTGTCGTTCCTCCTGCCAATGACACATTTTGAACTCATTTCAAATGAAAAGGTTTTATATTATTTTAATTTAAAAATATAAGAACTTTATTGAAAAAGGTAGCTTGATTAAAGTCTTAGCAAGACTTAAACCGTTGAAAATAAAAAGCATGAAATACAAATGCTGAAGCCACAGTAGCACAAAAGCTAAATCAGGGAACGATGAAAGGAATAGCCTGTCCCGCGATCAGGCGGGAGGCTGTTTCGTTCCTTTCTTGAATTTTCTTTGGTTACTATCTTTGTTTCAAGACAAAAAAAGTAACAAATGATAAAGCACTTACCCAAGCTGAAATAGATAGTCAGAACCCTTTTTAATTTTTACAAAAACGTATTATTGTACTTTTATCTCACTTTATGTTCAAGATATTTTGCGTATTCACCTGCCTGCTTTGTTCCATCTTTTCAATGGCGCAATTGAAACAGAAGCTTGACTCTCTTTTACAATTCCCTTCTAATGAAATTGGCTTTTCGTTACTGATTGAAGACAACGGAAAAATACTTTACCAAAGATCCGGCGGGCTTGCTGATATTTCGGCTCATACAAAAGTGGATGCAGCAACCAATTTTAGAATGGCTTCTGTTTCAAAACAGTTTACTGCAATGGGTATATTGTTGTTGGAAAAAGAACATAAGCTTTCACTGGAAGACCCGGTTGGCCGCTATCTGCCCGAACTGCCTGCCCGGGTAAGTAAAAGCGTTTTGATACGGCACCTGCTAACCCATACGTCAGGAGTGCCGGATTATGAAGATTTGATTCCTGCTGCTCAAACAAAACAGGTTTTGGATGCAGATGTTTTGCAATTACTGAAAGGCGCTGATTTTACTTACTTTTTACCGGGAAGCCGTTTCAGATACAGCAATTCAGGTTTCTGTTTGCTTGCGCTGATTATTGAGCGGGTATCGCACCAATCCTTCTCTTCATTTATAAAAAACAGCATTTTTGTTCCGCTAAAAATGGATCATTCATCGGAGTACGAAGATGGCAAACCTATCACAAACCGGGCAATGGGATATGCAAAAGACAATGCGGGAAAAGTGGTCTTCTCCGATCAAAGTGTCACCAGCGCTACCAAAGGTGACGGCGGAGTGTACACTTCGATAAATGATTATGTCAAATGGATCCATGCTCTTCAGCAAAACAAATTTGTAAACCTGCAGGAGGTAATGAAACGCATTCGCTTCCGTATAAAACCTGAAGCAAATAATTATTATGCTGCCGGCTGGTTTGAGACCGGTTTGCAGGAAGATGTCTTATTTCATTCGGGCAGCACCTGTGGTTTTAACAACTACATAATAGAAGTTCCGAAAAGAAAATTATCGGTCATCTATTTTTCAAATCTTGCAGATAATGTAAAATCATTTAAAGCGATTGCAGAGGTAATAAAACAAAGCGGACTGGCGGAGTTTTCACAAGTACTTAAGCTGCATGATTTGACGAACTAACTTAATCTTAGTGGATTTCTGAGGTTGCTGCACTAAAGCACGATCGCTATTCCTAACTTTCCCCCGACCTAAAGGATGAGCAAGAAATATCCTTAACTAAATGACATTGCTCTTCGGGTAAAAATTTGTAAGTCAATAACCCTGAAATTTATATCACGACAACTTCAAAGAACTGGTTTGGAAACCAAAAATTAATTATTCGTAATAACGAACGATAGAACTTACAGGACAACCATAAAAGCAACTATGGAATGCGCCCAGTATCAGCAACGTTTAACAGGTATCAACATAAAAAACCTTATTACCATAGTAACGGATAGGAAAGAGAAAGAAAAAACCTTATTACCTTATACATTAAGTTATAAACAGAATACCACAATCTTTATACTCATTTTGTTTTGATAACTCAAAATCGCACTCCTTAATAACGTGTAAAAAGTGAGTAGTAAATAAATGTGATCTTCCAATAAAATAAAAAAAGTATCAACTTTAATTATAATTTATCCTTCTGCGGTATATTAGCCGAAAATTATTGAATATGTTTGGCAGTGAAGAGTTAATGCAGATGATCGTTTATTTACTGTTTTCTTTTAAGTTTCATTCTTTCCCCC
>CAXUMK010000385.1:0-4413 GCA_964251885.1 uncultured Segetibacter sp.
TACACACTAAGTCTTTTATCGGGTATTACAAGATCGGGATCAATTCCCAGCACCATTCCAAACCCTTCGCAAACGGGACAGGCGCCAAATGGATTGTTGAATGAAAAAAGATTGGGAACAGGCTCCTCAAATTGTATTCCGTCCAGTTCAAACTTGTTGCTGAAGTGCAGAAATCTTTCTCCTACCTGCAGGTACATCTCTCCCTCACCTTCATAAAAAGCCGTACCTATACTGTCGCTTAACCGGTGTATATCATCTTCGTCAAATTCTTTTTTTACAATGCGGTCGACGAGAATATAAGTTGACAGTTGAGGGTTGACAGATGACAGAGGATGGTTGACAGAGGATGGGGATGCTAATTTCTGTTGCAGCTCTTCATCATTCATCTCGAGAAGGTCTTCGATGCGGATGACCTCACCCCGACCCTCTCCAAGGGGAGAGGGAGAAGAGGAGACGCTTTTTTCTACTCCCTCTCCCCCTGGAGAGGGCTGGGGTGAGGTATACATACGGCTAAAGCCTTTTTGCAGTAGTATATTCAGTTCTTCCCTCACCTGCCTGTTTGCGTGTTGTTTAAAAACCGACAGCATTAGTATCCGGCTGCCGTCGGGCATTTGCTGTATTGCTTCTATTACGTCTTTTACATCATCTTTTTTTACTTCACGTCCACTAACCGGAGAAATGGTGTGGCCTGCTCTTGCAAATAACAGTCTTAAGTAATCATATATCTCTGTCATGCTGCCAACTGTACTTCTGGGAGTACGGGTGATAACCTTTTGTTCGATGGCAATTGCAGGACACAAACCTTTTATAAAGTCAACATCAGGTTTATTCATTCTGGCCATAAACTGCCTTGCATACGCACTCAAACTTTCCGCATACCGTCTTTGTCCTTCAGCAAATAAAGTATCAATGGTCAGCGATGACTTACCCGAACCTGAAACACCGGTAACTACAATAAATTTATTTCTTGGAAATTCAACTGTAACGTTCTTTAAGTTATGTGTTCTTGCACCTTTTATTATGATGCTGTCATTTGTTTTTTGAGAAATTTTCGCTTTGACAGCTTTCATTGAAACCGAAACATTTTTAGCCATATTGGCGACAAAGTTATACTTAAAGCTGTATTAAAAATATGCAATACATTTTATGAGCCGGGCAACATTACTACTATTTTACATCGTTGCGTCGCACACTTATACGCTTTGTTATATACTCGGCGATGCACTACCTGTCCCGTTAGCGGGAAATTGATAAGGAGGGAAGTATAAAAAGGAGTGCTTTACTGTTTTCCGGTTTTGTTAGGGTTGCGCCGGCAAGGGATTTCTGCGGGATGGAACAACAGTACTTTCGTCTTCGCTTAAATAAACAAAAAAATCGTGGAGTTCATAAATATCTCCCGGAACTTTAGGGCCGCCGTTTTCACGGTTGCGCTCATAAGGGCCAAGAAGCTGTCCATTGTATTTTAGTTCTGAAAGTTTTTCTTCTAAGGTCAAAGTTTTAAAAGTTTCAATATCCATACTCATGGTTACTTGTTGTAATTATTTAAATTAACAGGCATAATTCAATAAAAATCTATCCCGTTGGTTGCAAATATATTGTCTTCAATTCAATTAAAACTATTGTCTTCTATTGAATTAAAACCGGCTGAAATGATTTCCACTTTACGAACTTATGTTTTTAGTGGGCTTTCTTTAAAAGCTGCCATAAAAAGATACAGTACAAGGGAGTGACACAACGGTGTTGCCATGAAAAACAACTGACGGTTACCTCCAAAAAAACTACAAATACTAAAACATGCAAAGCAGAATAGAAAAATGCAGGAGAAAATATACCGGTTTAAAAAGTCATATTATCATAAAAAAACCGACAAAAATTTCTTTCATTCTCCTGGTTATACTTATCAGTCGCAGACTTTAATTTTTGGATAAGCAATAGCAGGAACAATGCTTTTGAAAAAAAGACGACGCTTACTTAATCTTTTATTACATTTAAGCAACGATTATTCATAAAACTTACCAAAATGAGAACAGTTGCCCAAATACTCGCACGTAAAGGAATTACAGTAATCACTGTTGATCCTTCCACTTCTGTTATTGATGCTTTAAGAACAATGGCTGATAAAAATATTGGTTCTGTAGTAGTAATGAACGGAAAAAAATTTCTCGGCATTATGACCGAAAGAGATTACTCGCGTAAAGTAATTTTAAAAGGCCGTTCCTCCGACCATACAACGGTAGCTGATATCATGTCTTCAGAATTTCCTGCGCTGTCACCTAAAGATAATATTGAACATTGTATGAAGTTGTTATCGGCTCACCATCTTCGTTATTTGCCTGTGATGGAGAATGAAGAATTGGCAGGAATTATTTCAATAAATGATGTGGTTACCGAAACAATATTGAGCCAGTATGAAACTATTTCTCACCTGCAAAACTATATTCAGTCTTAATCATACACTTACTGATCCCTGTCTTTCTATAATAAACTGTATTAAGTCATCTGCAGAAACACCGGCACGGTTTGCTGCATCGCTAATGTCGTCGCGTGATACGTTCGCAGCAAATGCTTTGTCTTTTAAACGTTTCTTTACACCTTTTACATCCATTCCCTCATAGCCATTTGGCCGCATGAGTGAGTAAGCATGTATTAAACCACTAAGCTCATCAAAAGCATACAGCATTTTATCCATTCTGGTTACAGGCTCTACACCAAAATGCACCGGTCCATGCGAAGCAATGGCACGAATGATTTCAGGATCGACATTCCTTTTTTCGAGTTCACTAATAATTTTTTTACAATGCTCATCTGGCCATTGATCCCAGTCCGCATCGTGCAGCAAGCCCGCCATTTCCCATCTCCACTCATCTGCTTCATCCAGGCCTTCCTTCTCTTTTGCCCACTCTTTCATTAAATAAGCAACTTGTTTTACATGCAGCTTTAAACGGTCATTCAACACCCATTCATTTAGCAACGTCTCTGCTTCGTGCCTTGTTAAAACATTTCCACTGTTTGCAGAATCCCCAAAGGTCGTTCTGTTTAATTGTAAACTCATAGTGCAAAAGTATTGATTAACTATTCGCCTTATAGTAAACTAAAAAGAGGCCGCCTTTTTTTAGCAGCCTCTTCATTATCTTTTGCCTGAACTCTAAAATGTATATTTCGAGTTTTTGTTCAATTTTCTAACTGCATAATAATTGGTAACACTTACATAGAATATAAGAAAGAGAGATGATGCAATTAGAAAGAGGCTTACAAAAGTGATTATTTCCATACGGCTTCTTTTTAATTCGTTATAACTAAGAAACAGAAAATAATATGCCAGCCCCACCGGCCGTTTTGAAATTTCTTTGCTGTGAAATAATACTAAAAAAGCGATAAATAAAAGCTGAAAAAAAATTTGAAAAACAACTGAAGAATTAAGAGACCTGATTTTTAATTCTGCTCCTGCCACTCTTTATGCATTTTCACTAAAGCCTACCGGTAAAGCAGTATCATTTTAAGACAGTAAAATTAATGAGCATAGCACACTTTTGCTCCTTGAAAAGTGTTAAAAGCAATGTGTAGAAAAGTACTTTTAACTAATGATTAAAGGCTTATTTATAAATGGCTACTTCACTTGTTCCGTCACTGCTTTTTACGCCACGGTACATGCCGGCGCTATTAAAAACCATAGCATAACTTCCCTCGCTGTCCACCGCGATCAAGCCGCCTTCGCCTTCCATTTTTACCAGTTTGTTCAGAACTACTTCATCAGATGCTTCAGCGACTGTAAGCCTTTTGTATTCCATCAAAGCGCTTACGTCATAAGCGGCTACAGCCTTTATAAATACTTCACCATGACCTGTGCAGCTTACGGCGCAGGTTTTATTGTTGGCATAAGTGCCACTGCCAATGAGTGGACTGTCTCCTATCCTTCCATATTTTTTATTGGTCATGCCGCCGGTGCTGGTTGCTGCAGCAATGTTGCCTTTGGAGTCGCAGGCTACAGCGCCGATCGTTCCAAATTTTTTTTCTTTGAACTCATTTAAGTCAGTGTGCGTGTGGTCTAAGTTGTAGTTATCAGAGTCGCGAACTGCTTTCCATTGGTCATATCTAAATTGGGAGAAGAAATATTCATCAGGCTCAAGCTTTACCCCTTGTTTTATGGCAAAATCATTTGCTCCTTTTCCGCTTAAGAATACATGATTGCTATGCCTTAAAACTTCTGTTGCCAGCTCTATAGGGTTGCGCACATTTCTTACCCCTGCTACTGCACCTGCATCAAGCGTTTCACCGTCCATGATTGCTGCATCCATTTCCTGCAATCCTTTTTTTGTGAACACCGAACCTCTGCCGGCATTGAAAAGAAGGTTATCTTCTAAAATAACTGCTGCAGCTTTTACCGCATTTACAGCAGAACCGCCTTCCTGCAAA
>CAXUMK010000386.1:0-4373 GCA_964251885.1 uncultured Segetibacter sp.
GGATAATAGCAAGATTAGGCGGATGGAAAAACTATAACAGTAAACGTCCTCCCGGCCCTATCATTTTAAAAAGAGGATTAGACAAGTTTAATGCAATGTTCGAAGGATGGAAATTAGCCCAATCTGTTCAAATAAATGTGTCCTAACGGTAGCTCTAAAGGGAGGAGAGAGATATCCTACTTAGCCCCTTCAGGGGTTGGGGTTTACTCCCCTTTAGGGGTTGGGGGTACCAGTTCCACCTCAAACACAGGACTAAATAAATACACTTTTTTCGTTCCCACTTCTTCGCAGCGGTATCTTTTTCGCAGCTTTTCGCCTTTTTTAAAAACCCTTCCATCTTTCATTTTAAAGAGGCTGTGAGCAGGTATTTCCTCTACAAGCATCAAACCTTCGGCCTTTGGGTCATACTTTCTTAAAACCCGCATCAGGCTTTCTTCTGCGCAACTGCTTGCACCGGGATTATGTAATGTGGCGAGCAACTCACTTTCAATATCAGCAGGAAACACTTTGCTTTTGATGAACTGTGCCAGCAGTTGCCCGAAAAGCGTTTTCCATTCCCTGCCGTGCGACTGTACACGGTTGCCGTATTTTTCGAAAGTTAGCAGATGTGCAAGTTCGTGCAGCAGCGTAATTAAGAATGAAAATGTATTCAGGTTACCGTTTACACTTATGCGATGGCTGCGGTCATGATGCGCATGGCGATAATCACCCAATATGCTTTTTCGTTCACGGGCTACTGTCAGGTGCACCTTATATTGCTGCAGGTACGCAGCTACAGGAAGAAATGTATCGGGAGGTAAAAATTGGTTCAGCGCCTGCAGCGGATGCTCAGTTTTGGACATTCTTCTTAGCGTTACTTTGCTTTAGTATGATAGAAAGTTCTGCAAAAGTGTACACAAGGTACAAGCCCATGCAGGCAAATAAGGCTGCTTTATTCAAACTTTTACGGGCAATAAAAATATAAATAAATGCGGCTGCTGCACAGGCAAACAGCTTTACCAGAATGCCGCCGTATGTATTTCTCAAAAAGACCTGGGTGTTAGCCGCATTAAGCCCTTGGCTTAAAAGGTGCATAGAAACAACTGTTACGAGGTAAATAATTACATTGCCGCCGCTAAGTACCTGCCAGTCGAAACCATGCTGCTCAAGAAAATTTCTTAAAACGAGAATGAGGGCGCCAACAATTAAAAAAATAATAACCAGCGGCATCCTGCTTTTATTAAACATCTTTATTTTTTTGAGGTGTCCTTTACGATTTGCCAGATGATTACAATCAAAACCAGTAAAGGTAAGATCCATACAAGCAATGGCGTTTTAAATGAAAGCCATTTATCCAGCTTCAGGCCACCAAACACAGCAAGGGCAAGGCTTATCATAATTTGTGTGGCGAGGCCAAGATATTTTGTAAGCAGATTTTCGTTTCCCTTATTTGGCTGCTGAATGCTCATATTACTTGTAAAGATGGAAAAGTAAGCATATTCCTATAATTGTCAAGGGATACAAGTAACTCCTTGGCTTGTCGAATAAAGAATAAAAAGTACAAGAGTGCGACGCAACAGTTGAATCATAGTAGTAATGCAGCCCAGTTCAAAAAAAAACTTCTACTCACCTTTTTATCCCTTGTGCAGTATAAAAACCGGCAAGTCTATTTTTTTGATGGTTTTGTAGTGAGCATTATAACTGCTTTCAGCTTCGTTGTGTCACTCACTTGTACCGCAAATCTTTTGCATCTTTTCTTATTTTTTGCTAAAAAACACAGTTGCTATAATGTCACCTTGAAGAATGTAAACAATCATTTGCCTTTATATCCCGGACCTTTTACAAACCTGCCAGGTTTGGCGCCTGTATGTTCGCCATCTTTTAATACCTGTACACCATTTACAAAAACGTCTATCATGCCTGTTGCAAACTGGTGCGGCTGTGCATACGTTGCATGGTCATTTATTTTTGCAGGATCAAAAATCAATACATCGGCATAGTTGCCTACTTTTAGTTCACCTCTTTTTTTCAGCTTCAAATTGGTTGCTGGCAGCTTCGCCAATTTACGAATGGCCTCCTGCAAAGTTGCCACGTGTTCATCTCTTGAATATTTGCCTACCACTCTTGCAAAATTGCCATAAGCTCTCGGGTGAGCATTTGATTTGAGAAAAACGCCTTCCGGAGTATACGATCCTTCATCTGATCCAAAGCTTACCCAGGGCAAAGCAACTTGCTTTTTTACATTTTCTTCATTCATCAAAAAGTAAGCTGTTCCAATTCTTGTACTGTCTTCAACAATCAAATTCATCGCAGTTTCTTCAACTGAAGTGCCGCGAATTTTCGCTACTTCTGCCAGCGTTTTACCGGTATATTTTTTCAAAGAATCCTGTTTAAAACCAAGCAATAACACCCTGTCAGGACTGCCGGCGCTGTAGTACAAATTGTCCCAATTGGTTGCATTGGTATTCATCGCCTTTTTCATTTCTGCCCGTACAGCAGGGTCCTGCAGCCTTTTCCATAATTTACCAAATCCTCCATCCTGCAGCGATGGTGGAAACGAGGCGGTTAAGCCGGTTGCACCCGCTGTATAAGTGTACATATCAGCAGTAATATTTATTCCTTCTGCCCGTGCTTTTTCTACTTTTCTAATCACGCTGTCCATCTTATTCCAGTTTGCTTTTCCTGCCGCTTTCAGGTGATATATTTCTGCATGCACATTTGCTTCTCTAGCGATTGTAATCAGTTCATCAACTGCTTCAGTTAAGCGGTTTCCTTCGTTGCGGATATGAGAGATGTAGGAACCGCCATACTTAGAAGCTTCCTTGCATAAGGCGATCAATTCATTGGTACTGGCAAAAAAAGCCGGTGGATAAATCAGCGATGAGCCAACACCCATAGCGCCTTCTTCCATTGCCTGCCTCACCAGCAAACGCATGCTGTCTAATTCGGCAGGTGTAGCGGCACGGTCATCTTCGCCCACAACATAAGTACGAACAGTAGTTGCGCCTATAAAGGAAGCGATGTTGCACGAAACACCTCTTTTTTCAAGGTAGGTAAGGTATTCACCTAAAGTGTTCCAGGCAACCTCGAATTTGATGTCGGTTTGACCGCGTTGCATTTGTTCTTTCGATCTCGCATTCAGTGGCCCCATGCTTTCTCCTTCACCCATTACTTCGAGTGTTACACCCTGCCGTATGTCGCTTTGTGAACGGCCATCCTGAATAAGAGACTCGGTCGCCCAGCTAAGCATGTTAGTAAAGCCGGGACTTACAGCCATCCCTTTGGCATCAATAACCTGTTCAGCAGAAGCATTGCTTAAGTTGCCAATTGCAGCAATAGTATCTGCATTCATGGCAATATCGCCCTTGAATGGCTTGACGCCACTACCGTCATAAATTAATCCATTGCGGATGATAAGGCTGTACTGGTTTGAATGCTTTCCGGCATGGATAAAAGGAAGTAAAAGCAGCAGGAAGTATTTCATGTGTTGGTTTATTGCTAATGATACGATTACAAGTGATAACCTTTACAAAAGATATTGAAACTTAACAGGACAATGCGAAAGAAATTTCGTAAGCTCTTCTTTTTGGCACAGTCAATTTTGAGGAATTGAAACTGTTAAATTGAGAGACTATTAAAACACTCAACGGACAAGCAATAATTATTGTCAAGATAATTGATGTTCTTTAAATAAGAGCTTTAAAGAGAAAGAATTTTTTCGGGATGAATGTTTTGCACTTTCCTGTGACAACATAATGCATAACTTTACGAAGATTTTAAACGTTGTGAACCATGACTATTACAATCACTAAACTTTACGAAATATTGAGCGCTAAAATAGGAAGACCTGAAGCAGAAACGCTTACGGATTATGTCGAGGAAAAAATAGCTGATGAATTTTTAAAGCAAAAATCTTCAATAGTTTATGAAATGAAGTTAGAAATGGAAAAACTAAGAACAGAAATGGAAAAATTAAGAACAGAAATGGAAAAAAACGGTCGTAACCAGATGTGGGCTATGATAGCTTTATTCATTCCTCTTTATATTACCATGACTATTGCGCTCATCAACCTGCTTAAACACTAATTTAATCTGCTTTTGCTTATAGCTTCCAACCCCTCATTGCCAGACCAATTATAGTTATACTGCACATGGGATGACGGGACAAGTAGTGCATTGCTTAATAATGAACAAAAGTACAATCCACCATGCAGCTTAAGTCGTTCGTCATTGCGAGGTACGAAGCAATCCCATTTGTGTTTGAACAGGCCTACTATTAGCGGGATTGCTTCGTCGTTCCTCCTTATAATGACATCCACTCTAACCCTTTGAAAACAATAAGTAACGTATGGATGTCATTTAGCTTTTTTTCTTTTTTGGCTCTGAAAAAGTCG
>CAXUMK010000387.1:0-4339 GCA_964251885.1 uncultured Segetibacter sp.
TTATTTTGCGGAAGTTATTTCGGCACTTTTACTAAGGCATTGTTTCTCTTCGCAATGAACGGCTTTTCCTTCGTCATTGCGAGGCACGAAGCAATCCCATTGTGTTTGAACAGGCTTACTATTGCAAATGAGATTGCTTCGTCGTTCCTCCTCGCAATGACGCGACAATGACGACTTCTTCGTCGTTCCTCCTCGCAATGACGATACGCTTACATATTCATAATTAAGTCGGTGACCAGGGCTGTCCATCCGGTTTGGTGGTTGGCGCCGAGGCCTCTTGCATTATCGCCGTGAAAATATTCATGAAATAATATCAGGTCTTTATTGGCTTGCTGGCTGTAAAACCAGTTATAGGTGTCATACACGGGTTTGTTTCCTTTTTCATCTTCTAAAAAAGTATTCGTAATTCTGTTTATCAAATGCATTGACACTTCCTGCAGGTTATACATATCGCCCGAGTCTGTCGGGCATTCTACCTGTAAAGTATCGCCGTAAAAAGAGCCGTACTTCTGCATGGCTTTTACAATCATATAATTCATGGGCATCCAAACCGGGCCGCGCCAGTTTGAGTTGCCTCCAAACAGGCCTGAGGTAGAATCTCCCGGATCGTAATGAATGCCATAGTTCGTGCCATTGATGTCAACGTTATAAGGATGAGCCTCGTAATATTTTGACAGCGCCCTTATTCCTCCATGCGACAAAAATTCATTTTCATCGAGCAGCTTGCCTAACAATGCAACTAAGCGGCCTTTGGGAAGTAATGATATGAGGATAGCGTCTTCATCGCTTTTCTTCTCGACAGGCAAAAATTTGTTATTATTTTTTCTGTATTCTCTAAACCAGCTCATACGCTTTTTAAAATCGTTCAATCCATCCAACTGATTTGCAGTAACTGTAGAAGCAGCAAATAAAGGGATCAACCCGATCATCGACCTCACTTTTACCGGCAGGGGAGGGGCGCCGTTTAACGAAAGCACGTCGTAAAAAAACTGGTCTTCTTCGTTCCACAAACAAAGGTCATTCAGCGCTTCTGCTATCAATGCAAAGTGTTCATAAAACTTGGTACAGGAGTCTTCAAATGACACATCAACAGCAGATATCTCCAGTGCAATATCCATCATGTTAAGCGCATAAATACCCATCCAGCTTGTGCCATCGGCCTGTTCTAAACTCACTTCTCCCGGCAGCAAACTGCTGCGGTCAAAAACACCGATATTATCGAGCCCTAAAAAGCCGCCTTCAAAAATATTATTGCCATTCAGGTCTTTTCTGTTTGTCCACCAGGTAAAGTTTATCAGCAGCTTTTGAAAGATCCTTTTCAAAAAAACAATATCCCCTTTACCGGTCATTTCTTTTTCTTTCCTGTACACTTCAAGCGCTGCAAAGGCATGAACAGGCGGATTTACATCGCTGAAATTCCACTCATAAGCAGGAAGCTGACCTTCAGGATTCATATACCATTCACGCATCAGCATCAGAAGCTGGTTCTTGGCAAAGGTGGGGTCTATGATAGCCATTGCAATGCAGTGAAAAGCGGTGTCCCATGCGGCATACCACGGATATTCCCACTTATCGGGCATGGATATAATGTCCTGGTTTTTTAAATATTTCCAGGCGTGATTTCTGCCATCGAGCCTCTCCTGCGATACCGGCGTTATTCCATCATCCGTATTCAACCATCTTTCGAGGTCGAAGTGATAATATTGCTTGCTCCACAATAAACCTGCGAACGCCTGCCGCTGTACGTTTGCCAATTCGCCCGAAACAGACTTAGGTAAAATGGAAGCATAAAATTGATCAGCTTCTTTTTTCCTTCTGTCAAACAATTTCTCAAAACCGCTTTCAAAAGGTTTTTCATAAGGCTGATTGGTTAACCGCAGATAGATTGTTTTTGAAGCCCCGCCTTCTATTTGTAAGTTATACACAGGAGAAAACTTAGTCCCCTTCTTCCTGTTTCTTAATTTCTCTGTGTTACTGTTGTGTATGATGGCATCGTGAAAAGCGTCTTTCACACAATCGTATTCGTTTGGCTTGCCGAAAAGCTTCTGCTGGTTGGTTTCATTTTCAGTAAAAAGCAGGTCATCAGCTTCATCGAAATATAGATAATAATTACCCGATCTTTCGTGCATTGCCTTTACACATCTTGCATCAGTCAGTTCTATTGACGGCCTTTGGTGTACACCGCCATACTGCCACCTGTTATAAAACCAAAGGGTCGGCAAAACCGTTACCGGCGCTGCTTCTGCTGACCGGTTTACGATCTCTATTTTAATTAAAATATCCTCACTGTTTTCCTTTGCATATTCTATAAATACATCAAAATACCGGTTGTTATTAAACACACCGGTATCTAAAATTTCATATTCAGGTTCAAGCTTTGTGCGGTTGCGGTTTTTGGTGATCAGTTCTTCGTAAGGATACGCATTCTGCGGATACTTGTACAGGTATTTCATGTAGTAATGCGTGGGCACATTGTCGAGATAGTAGTACAGTTCCTTTACATCCTCGCCATGATTGCCTTCACTGTTTACCAATCCAAAAAGCCGTTCTTTTAATATCGGGTCTTTGTGATTCCACAGGGCGACTGCAAAACACAGGTTTTGCGAATAGTCCGACATTCCTCCCAATCCATCCTCGCCCCACCTGTAGGCACGGCTGCGTGCATGGTCATGGGGGAAGTAGCCCCATGCATCTCCATTCGGGCTATAGTCTTCGCGTACCGTGCCCCATTGCCTTTCGCTTAAATAGGGTCCCCATTTTTCGAGAGGAACTTCTTTTCCTTCATTTTCATCCAGCCGCTGTTTTTCTTCAGTCGTTGTTTTGTTGCTCATTTTTTTAACCGTTTGCAGAGAAACCGGGATATAAAGTCATACCGCCGTCAACAAAAATAGTTGTTCCCACCACATAATCCGATTCATCGCTCGCCAGCCAAACGGCCACTTTGCCAATGTCTTCGGGAACGCCAATTCGTTTATAAGGAATGAGTGTAAGCAGTTTATCCAACGCTTCCTTAGTATCCCAGGCCGATTGATTAATGGGCGTTTGAATAGCGCCGGGAGCAATGCTGTTGATCCTTATTTTTTGCGGAGCCAGTTCCTGCGCCATCGATTTCATCATAAGCATAATACCACCTTTGCTTGCGGCGTAGTTAACGTGCCCGCCCCAGGGAATGACCTCGTGTACGCTGCTCATGCAAATGATCTTACCTGCCGCCACACTTCTTTCGGGCACTATGCCGCGTTTTATAAATTCTTTGACGGCCTCTCTTGCGCATAAAAATTCTCCCGTCAGGTTTACATCCATTACCCTTTGCCAGTCGGCGAGAGACATGTCGGCAAAGGCCGAGTCTTTCTGTATGCCTGAGTTGCTTACCAAAATGTCAATGGTTCCATACTCTTTATACATCGCCTGAAACATCGCCTGCACCTCGTCTTCTTTGCTTACGTCGGCCTGGTAAACCATGGCTGCTCCGCCGTTTGCTTTTATTTCGTCAACCACCACCTGCCCATGCTCGGGGTGAGAAGAGCAGTTGACCACTACATTTGCACCATCATTGGCCAGGGCAATGGCCACTGCCTTTCCGATGCCGCTGCTTGCGCCGGTCACCAATGCCGACTGGCCTTTTAACTTCTGATTAATATTCATACTGATTTTTGTTTAAGAATGATTGATCGTTGAAAGCTGTTAAAAGTGCAACTTTCATACCCTGACAGATTTGTATTTTTTTGGTACAGGCAGCAGAACTTTTCTCAGCATCGTTGTGTCACTCCCTTGTACTTGTGGATGTTCTATTCAGCGGGATACTCTTCTTTCTATATCTTGTGTTTTTCAATTCACCCACAATCGGCAATACTTGTTAGCAGATTACATTCTTTTCTTTTTAGTTGTTTAAAATTTTATAATTAGTCCTGTTTTTATCTTATCTTGAATTATTCAATAATGTGTAAGTTTATGTGACTTGGCTGGCGAAGCTGTAGGTTACCAGTAACAAACTCCCGATCATGAAAGAAATACATGCACGGGGTTTATATCACAGAAACCGGGAGCAAATAAGTTTTTACTATGAAAGAGAAGTTAAAGGATTATTACAAAGACCATACACCCGGCATTATCTGTGTATTTTCCTGACTTTTGTAGTTGCGGATTTTGTGTTGGAAAATTGACACGCGGGTAAAGGATGTGAAAATTCCAACATAAAAAGCGCAATAGGCAGAAGGTGAGAATCAGTGAGTTATGATAAATTTGAAAAAGCTTTAAAATTTCGTACAATTGCAGTAATAAACGCGTTAGCGGTAAGCATGTTGTCAACCTTCGATTCATGAGATTTCAGGACAAGAGT
>CAXUMK010000388.1:0-4323 GCA_964251885.1 uncultured Segetibacter sp.
CATCATAAGGTGTTGACATCTGGGGCAGTTTTCCTGTTTTTGGTTACAACAAAATAAAGAAGCAGGAAAGCAGAAAATACAGCCAGTCCCGTCCAGGCTAAGTTAGGAGTGCTTACCCATATACTGATACCAACAAAAAGATATGCAGCAATAAAGATGACCGGAAGTAATGGATATAATTTCATTTGATAAATTCCCGTTCCGTCTAAATGCCTGGTTCGTTTTCGTAAAATGAAAATAGTAGCAGCAGAAGTTGCCATCCCGATAGAGTCGAGAAAAATGGTGAAGCCCAATATCTTATCAAAAGTTTTGGCAAAGAAAAGAACAAGAATACCGATAACGGCAAACGCTGTCAGGCTAACAGTCAGCACATCTTTCTCCTCATTCCTTTTCATAAATGCTTTGGGCAAAATTCCATCTTTACTCATTGCATACATTACACGTGGATTGCTTAACAGCAGCACATTTACATAAGCCAGCACAGCGATAAATAACAGCACCGAAAAAACATACCTTCCGGTTGGCCCAAACATTTGTTCTGCAACTATAGCCGCTATACCGCGTGACGTTTTCAACTGGTCGAACCCGATCGCTTTATAATAAGCAAAACTGACAGCAAGGTAAAGCGCAATAATGATAAGAATGCCGATAGAGATACCCGAAGGAATTGTTTTTCTCGGGTTGTTTATCTCCTCTCCAAAGTTGATCGTTTGCTGGTAACCGCCGTAAGTAAACGACACAGCTATAAGGGCAATACCAAATGATTTAATATAATCCATAGCGGTAAAAGTATGTACAGGCGCTGTATTGTTTGCATGCGCCGCAGACGGAAAAAACAGCGAACTTATAAGCAAAAGGATCATCCCAATCTTGATCACCATCAGTACGTTTTGCGTTTTTGAGCTCATCCTCAACCCCATTAAATTCACTCCGTAAAACAAGCCGATTGCAGCCATCGCTATAAATGCTTTCACGATGGGTGCAGTTTCGGTTTTAAATATAACAGACGCAATGTATTCGCTGCCGATCAGCGCTACACCTGCCATGGATGCCGCATTGGAAATGAGGATAACGCAATTGATCCCAAAAGCCACCGAAGGATGATAACACTCTGCAAATATTTTGTAATAGCCACCTGTTATGGGAAACCTTGAGCCGATCTCTGCGTAGGTTAAAGCGCCGCATAAAGCAATCAGCCCGCCACCAATCCAGGCTGCAAAAAAGACGGAAGGTGCAATGGCAGCCCTTGCTGCATCCGATGCTGTACGAAAGATACCCATTCCTATCACGAGACCCACCACAATCATGGTGAGATCGAAGAGGTGCAGTTTTGGTTTTTGATCCATGCATTCTTTTTTGTAAAAAGGAAGATACAGGGAATCTTTGAACCAGTACAAGTTTTAAGGCAAGGAAGATTTTTTGGTTACAGGCATTAGACCTTTATTTAGCATTGTTGCGTCGCACACTTTTACTTATAGATTCTATGCTGAGCAATCAGCAGTTGTTCAAGCAAGTCATTTACCGGTTGCTTTGCCTTTGTGCGTCATAAGTACTGATCAATGAAAGCTCAAACTCGTCTGTTTGTTTCAGCTTTTGCAGAAACTTTTTAAGCTGAAGCGAGTTACGGGAATTAGCATATATCTGGTCGTGTGCAAGCAATACGATCTTATTCGGTTGCCGTGTACGATTATGAGCAAAAGCGCTGTCTATTTTGTTGTACAACTGCTCCGCATTCATGGCTACTTTAAGCGATCTATGATTGTATTTCCACTCAACATCCCATCCTATAACTGTAAAACCGGCATGGGCAAGTGAGTCTGCTGCTGCTGCGCTTTGTTTAAGATCAGTAATTCGCATGCTGTCGGTACGCCATATATTTCTGCCCGGTGTCCTTGCAATATTGTTCGTTAATTTCAGGCTATCCTTTGTTCTTTTAAAGTCATAGACAACAGAATCAGGGTATTCATAATACTTGCGGTAGCGGTTGTGAGCATGAAAGTAGCCGTGATTGCATAGTTCGATGTTTCCAGCCATTTGCAGGCTGTCCCACATCCTCTTTTGTGCTGCACTTCCAACCACGTGTTCACCAACTATAAAAAAACTCACCGGCACCCGTTCGTCCTCCACAATATGAAGTACATTTCTTGTGCCCCTGTTAGGACCGTCGTCAAAGGTGATATACAATTTTTTCTTTTTCTTTTCTTCCTTTTTGGCAAGAAGATGATTTTTTGTCTCTGTTTGTTTTGCAGAATGAAAAAACCCGGCGAAACGCTTATTACATAAAAAAACCATTAGGATTGCTAAAACAATAGATGAGATTAGCATAACACGTACAATTGTACTGTTACCTGTGTGAGCATACATAAAATTGGGTGGAGTTTTTTTTGAAGTAATTCTATAATAAATGTACAGTGCTGATTACTGGATTAAAAATCAGGAACAGTTAAAAATTGTTTAAAGCAGTTATGAATTGGCAGATTAATGAAGCGGTTTGCATACCTCAAACAAATTGTTTTGTCGTCTCCGCTTACAATGATTTTAAGAAGCACAAAGAGCCTTAGTGAACCTTTGTGTTCATTGCGTCTTAGTAGTCCAAAAAAAGGCAACAAGGAGCAAATAGAACACTAAGACACTAATGACACAAAGCAGCACAAAGCTTAGTGTAACTTCCTGCTTTGTGCCTTAGGGGTTCAAAAAAAGATGCATGAAGATTTACTGTACAAGTGAGTGACACAACAATGTTAAATGCTTATTCTCCCGCTGGTACTCAAAGAAATCTATTGCACATTCTGCAGAAAGCAGTATACAAATTTCACATTGCATGATTTTAGTGTTTTAGCTTTACCCATGTTATCCAAATCTTACAAATATGATTTGTCAAAGAAAGCCCGGAAAACTTACAGCATTGGTTGGTTTTTTTCCCCTTTTCTTATTTTTTACAGAGCGCTCCGCTGCACAGTACACCAGCCAGGTAAATAGCGGAAGTACCGACACCCTTCTGCAAAAAAGCAAAGTGTATTATAAAACACAAAGAGACCTTATTGATTATGCCAATCTTCTAATGCACAAAAATCCTGATAAAAGGATAGGGCTGGAAGGTAACAAAGGGGAGAAGTTGTATTTTTCAGGTGCTCCCAGTTTAGAATATTCACTCACCACCGGCCTTGCCGCTATCATTGAAGGCAATGTTGCTTTTTATACCCGGGAAGATGGAAAAACAAATATTTCTTCGGTATTAAGCGAGTAGGATACACGCAAAAGAGTCAGTTAGCTATTCCTATACGATCTTCTGTCTGGACAAAAAACAACGGATATGATATACTGGGAGACTACCGGTTTGAAAAATTTCCGCAGGATACGTATGGCTTTGGCGGACATTCCTCATTGTCGGACGGATATATTGTTGATTACAGTCACGTGCGTTTTTATGAGACGGTATTAAAAACCATTGCAAAAAACCTCTACGTTGGGCTGGCCATTCAAGTCGACACACATTGGGGAATAAAGGAACAATTAACTGCAGATACCCATCTGCCTACTGACTTTGAGAAGTATGGCTTCAGCAACAAATCGGTTTCATCAGGAATAGGGGCTGACTTTTTATTTGATAACAGAAAAAATGCGATCAATCCCGAAGGTGGTTCTTTTTACGGCAATTTTGTAGTCAGGCAAAACAGTACAATCCTGGGCAGCAATACCAACTGGAATTCGTTGCTTGTTGATGTTAGAAAATACATTCAGCTTTCGCCTAAAAAAATACTGGCGTTCTGGAGCTACAATTATTTTACCCTTAGTGGCAATCCTCCTTATCTCGATCTTCCGGGAACTGCCTCTGATACAAATAGCAATTCGGGCAGGGGCTACATTCAAAGAAGATTTACAGGCAAAAAGATGATGGATGTAGAAGGAGAGCTAAGGTTTGGTATTACTCACAATGGTTTTTTAGGAGGGGTAGTATTTGCCAATGCCGAATCTTTATCCGAATTGCAAAACAACCGGTTTGAAGTCATTTCTCCCGGATGCGGCACAGGGCTGCGTATCATGTTTAATAAATTCTCCCGCACAAACGTCTGTATTGATTACGGGGTAGGCGTTCATGGCTCTCATGGAATATTTGCTAATTTGGGAGAGGTGTTTTAATAACATTGGCAACTACTTTTATAGGAATGATTACTGAAATCTATAAATAGTCTTAACTATACTTCCCGGTGTACAAAAATTTGTAGTGATTTTTTTGGAGCCGGCCCGCATTACTACTATTTTACATCGTTGCTGCCTGCCCCGCTTTTTCGGCGGGGTCGCACACTTCCTCTGAAGGTACTT
>CAXUMK010000389.1:0-4298 GCA_964251885.1 uncultured Segetibacter sp.
AAAGAATTACAGGCACAAGTGAGTGACACAACGATGCTGAAGGAATATCTACTGTTCGTCTCGAAAAAAATCTCACTTTTATACTAAGCGAAGGCATTTTACCATGCCGACCTGAACAGATACAATCGCCATCCAGGGTCTTTATAAAATCTTTATACCCTCGCCATTTTCTTTTATACAATACTTATACAGGCAGCTTTACTTTTGCCTCTTCATTAAAGCAATTAATGGAACTTTTTATAAACAGGATAAGCAAACCAAGACAGTTTCTTTTAAGCACGGCAGCGGTATGTATTGTGTCGGCTTTTTGCTTTGCTATATCCACCTACATCGATTATAAAGTAACTGCGTTTGTATTACTGGTTACCGTTTCAATACTTGCTGTAACATTAGATATTTTGCCGGTTTTGGTTGCTGCCACATTAAGCGCTCTTATATGGGACTTCTTTTTTATACCACCTCATTTTACTTTCCAGGTAGGCACAACAGGAGATTTGATCTTATTACTCATGTACTTTGTTATCGCCCTCGTGAATACTGTTTTGACTTATAAAATTCGCCAGATAGAAAAACTGGCGGTACAGAAAGAAGAAAAAGCCCACATTGTAAAGCTCTACAATACTTTACTCAATTCTTTGTCGCATGAATTGCGAACCCCTATCTCGACTATAATTGGCGCTACCGACAACTTACAGAATTACCATTCGAAACTGACACCGGGAGACAAAAATGACCTGGTTTCAGAAATATCGCAGGCAGCCTTCAGGTTAAATCAACAGGTCGAAAACCTGCTGAATATGTCGAGACTCGAAGCAGGATTTATACAACCGAAAAAAGACTGGTGCGATATAAATGAGATCGTTTACGATGCTGTGAAACGGGTTGAGGAAAATAAGATCTCTCAAAGAATTTCTATCAGCATCAATCCCGATATTCCGCTTTTTAAATTAGATAAGGGAATGCTCGAGCAAATTCTGTACAATCTTCTGAACAATGCCACTATTTATACCAGGCCAGAATGTGAAATTAAAATACTGGCTATCTGTCATGCAGATGTTTTAGAAATTATCATCGAAGACAACGGACCGGGTTTCCCCAAAGACGAAATCAGGAATGTGTTTGATAAATTTTATCGTTTAAAAAATGCAAGAACAGGTGGTACAGGTTTGGGATTATCTATTGTAAAAGGATTTGCAGAAGCGCTCGGAGGGTCAGTAAAACTTGAGAATGTATCTGCTGCAGGCGGAGCAAGGTTTATACTTGAAATACAGGCGGAAACATCTTACTTAAACATGTAAATGAATAAAGCAGAAATACTAATTATAGATGATGAAGCCCAGATACGAAGGCTGCTGCAGATAACGCTTCACAGCAATGACTATGCTGTAAAAGAAGCATCTACGGCAAAAGACGGTCGTATTATGGCTGCCAATCATCCTCCCGATATGATCATTCTTGATTTGGGTTTGCCTGATGAAGACGGACACGTTGTTTTGCATCAATTAAGAGAATGGTTTACCAATCCTATTTTAATTCTTTCGGTTTTGAATACTGAGGCAGACATCATTAAGGCATTGGATAACGGAGCGAATGACTATTTGGTAAAACCCTTTAGAACAGGCGAGTTACTGGCACGAATCCGCTCTTCGCTTCGCAGCGCCGGTACGGAAGAAAGTACTCCGGTTATAAAACACAATGATCTCACAATTGATCTGTCTGCCCGTACAGTTAAAAAGAACAATGAATTCATAAAGCTTACATCAACCGAATACAACCTGCTTTCTCTATTTGCAAGAAACGAAGGCAAAGTACTGACACATCAGTATTTGCTGCGTGAAGTGTGGGGGCCGGGCTTTATCAATCAATCCCAATACTTACGGGTATTTACAGCGCAGCTAAGAAAAAAAATCGAAAACGATCCTAACCGGCCTGAATTTATAATAACAGAGGCAGGGGTAGGTTACAGATTTGTAGCAAGAGAGCCCGTTACATAACCCTGTCTGCGACATGATGAAACTAAAAAACACCTTCGCCGTACTTATATTGAATATTTTATGGATTAGCCTTTATATGCCTGGCGGCATTGTCTTTAGGATACCTTGTTTTAATAAAACTTATTCTTTTTTAAACTCACAGCCATACTATTAAATAAAATCATTAGAAAGTGAACAGGAATTTTGACAAAGCAACAGCAGCGGGATTACTGATAGCATTAGGCATTATTTATGGGGACATCGGCACTTCACCTTTATACGTGTTAAGTTCTATTGTAGGCAAAAGAGAAATAAGCCAACAGTTGGTGTATGGTGGCATTTCATGTGTTGTGTGGACATTGACATTACAGACAACTTTTAAATACATCATACTCACCCTGCAGGCCGATAACCGCGGCGAAGGCGGTATATTTTCTTTATTTGCATTAGTAAGGCGTTACAGAAGATGGTTGTACCTGCCTGCCATTATTGGCGCAGGCACTCTATTAGCCGACGGCATTATCACACCGCCAATATCAGTTGCCTCGGCGATAGAAGGACTCAATGGTGTACACGGTCTTGAGAATACGATCGTTGCAGGCAATGCACTCACAGTAGGAATTATCATCGCGATCATTTCACTCTTATTTTTCTTTCAGCAATTCGGCACAAATCTTATCGGAAGCTCCTTCGGCCCTATCATGCTGATCTGGTTTACCATGTTATCTGTGCTTGGCATCAGTTACATTGCTGTTTATCCTTCCATATTAAAGGCAATTAATCCCTGGTATGCTTATGATCTTTTGGTCAAATACCCTAAAGGCTTTTGGCTGCTTGGTTCTGTATTTCTATGCACTACCGGCGCCGAAGCATTGTATTCGGATCTGGGACACTGCGGCAGAAAAAATATACGCTATAGCTGGATATTTGTAAAGACTGCATTGCTCCTGAATTATTTTGGCCAGGGCTCGTGGCTGATGCTGCGAAAGGATGTGCATCTAAATGGTCTTAATCCGTTCTACGAGATCATGCCGCACTGGTTTTTAATATGCGGTATTTTCATTGCCACCGCCGCCGCCATTATTGCCAGCCAGGCATTGATAAGCGGCTCATTTACTTTAATCAGCGAGGCGATGCGGCTTAACTTCTGGCCAAAGATCAAAGTTAAATTCCCTACTGTAATCAGGGGGCAGATCTACATTCCGAGCATTAATTTTATTTTATGGATCGGTTGCCTTGCCGTGATGCTGTATTTCAGGGAAAGCAGTAAAATGGAAGCCGCTTATGGCTTCTCTATTACGATAGCTATGCTGATGACAACCATCCTTATGTTTTATTACATGAAATTTATAAAGAAATGGTACTTCTTTGTAATCGGAGCGGTACTGCTGGTATTTCTTACGGTAGAAGTTTCGTTTTTTATTGCCAACGTAGCCAAGATAAAACAACGTTGGATGTTCCTGATTTTTGAATTTGGAATAATCGGTGTCATGTATGTTTGGTTTAGAGCCAGAACAATAAAAAACCGGTACATAGAGTTTGTACGGTTAGAACCTTATCTGCCGATGCTGCAGGAACTAAGCAACGACCTTTCGGTTCCTAAATATGCAACACACCTGGTTTACTTAACCAGTGCAGATAATCCCAAAGAAGTAGAACATAAGATCATCTATTCTATTTTGAGCGGCAAGCCTAAACGGGCAGACTTGTACTGGTTTGTGCATGTGCATACGGTTGATGATCCTTATACGAGCGAGTACAGTATAAAAGAGATTGTAAAAAACGAAGTAATGAGGATAGAATTCCGTTTAGGATTCAGAGTGCAGCCACGTGCAAGCCTGATGTTTAGAAAAGTGCTGGAAGACCTGGTAAAAGAAAAAAAGATATTAGTAGAAAGCAAGTATGAAACTTTGCAAAGACTAAATCCTGTAGGAGACGTACAATTTATTGTTATGGAAAAGTTTTTGTCAAATGACAACGAACTGCCACTTTTTGAAAAGCTGATAATGAATTTTCATTTCTGGATCAAGGATAAGAGCTTAAGCGAGGAGAAAGGTTTTGGGTTAGATCAAAGCAATGTAACGGTTGAAAAATTCTCTCTGATCGTTGCGCCACTTTCTAAAATCAAGCTAAAACAGGTATAATAAAGAGGGAACGGTTGGTGGGAAAAAAAGAATTAATCTGTTGTTGGCGATTTATAGTAGGTATAGAAGTGTTTACTGGCAAGGAAGAAAAGATTAAGGTAAAACCTCAATGTCATTAACTTAAGGGATCAGACAGGTTTATAGTTCACATAATGCTTACGTTTGGGCTGATGATTTCGTT
>CAXUMK010000390.1:0-4294 GCA_964251885.1 uncultured Segetibacter sp.
CCCGTTGCCTGTGAGGTAGCGGGGCTTTTTGTTCTACTCCCTGTTGACCGAAGCCGGTGTAAGCTTGATGTACAAAGTAGCCTCTTGAACAAGAGTATTGCCAATAGTTTGGGGCTGGACGTTGAAGCAATCGGCAGTTGTTCGCTATTTGGCTTTGGTTCCGGTTGAAGGAACTCTTTTGAACATCAGAATAAATTATTAATCTTTGAATAAATAATGAATTTCGGTTTGCCAGGCGGAGGTTTTTCAACTCCCCCACCATCGGCAATACTTTTTCGTTGGCTGCTATACATTTGGACACCTCACGATTTTGGCACAATCAAGAAATAAATCAATGACATTGAAAAAAATAACTCTTCTAATTATTGCAATTTCCGCTTCAACTTTTTTGCAGGCACAACAGCTATTGAAAAACGACCAGCAGCAAGTGCAAGAAGCAGTTGTAAAAATGTTTGAAGCTTTATCAAATCGAGATTCGGTAACCTTAAAAGCTCATTGCACTGCCGACATTACTTTATACGAATATGGTCAGGTTTGGACTATAGACACCTTGATAAATAAAGCAATTACCATGAATACGGCAACTGATTTTAAACGTAGTAATACTTTCGATTTCATCAGTACCGAAACAAATAAAAATACAGCATGGTAACATACAGACTAAGTTCAGCGATTACCAAAGACGGCAAACAAACAATGATACTGTGGCTGGAAACAGTAGTTTTAGCGAAACAAAAAAAACAGTGGAAGGTAAAACACCTTCATTCAACAGTAATTAAAAGAAGTTAGACAATGGGAATTTAATAAAGGAGAAATTTGTTTGTACAGCAGCTAACATTAAGTGGAGTAGACGAAAAGCCCCAAAATTAAACCCCGTTGCCTGTGAGGTAGCGGGGCTTTTTGTTCTACTCCCTGTTGACCGAAGCCAGTGTAAGCTTAGGGTGCACAGTAGTGCTTTGAACGAGAGTATCGCCAATAGTGGGGCTGGACAGCTGTCACGCTTTTTCTGCTAGATTGCAGCAATTAGCCATTCAGCTTTGGTTCGGCTGGACGTTCGCTATTTGGCTTTTTGTTTTTAGCTTCATCAAAGTTTTCAATTGAACTTTAGTTACCAGGCGGAGGTTTTCAATTCTCCCACTATCGGCAATACTGGTTCGTTGTACGTCATGCCATTTGAGATGCGGTATCCTACTGCTATTGTCATGTAATAAAGTGTGACAAATGCCCAAAATTTTAAATTTATTCAACTACTACTCGTACTCTATCTAAATTTTGAATGCGCGTATACGCAGTTTTTGCATCACCTTGCCGCTGAGATGCTACTCTTAGTGTTGGAAAATAGGTTCCCGGTTTAGTAAAGGTATAAGTAGTTTTTACAGTTACAGTTGACCCTGTCTTATCTGTTGGCGTAAACGTTGCTTTTACCGGGAAGGCATTTGAGGTTGCAAAGTTCCAGCCGTGAAAATCGCTTATTTCGAAATCTTTCGGCAGACCCTCAAAGTTCCAAACCGCAGTAACCACTTTACCCATGCCTTTCGGCACCTCCACTACGGCTGTAAAGGTTACCGGCTCACCCACTTTCACTTCTGCCCGCTTGCTGCCGTTGGCTTTTACCGTTACTACCGGTTGAATGCCTTTTCGTTCATCGGCGCCTGGCGGAATTATAACTTGTCCGGCCACTATTGTATAGTTGGTGGTAGCGGCGGGAGCGATGCCTTTTTCGCACCAATCGCTCAGGTCAAGCAATGCTTGTTGCAGCACGCCCAAATAACTAACGGTATGGGTTGGATCGTCTTCTAATGCAATATCGCCATGAAGCGCATGGTCAGTGTACCAAAGCCTGAAATAACTGTTAGTACTATCACTCAGGTTTTCTTTTACCCTGGATCGGTACCAGTCTGCCTGCCAGGGAAAAGCTTCTCTGTCCCAACGCGATTCAAGCAAAATCATCTTCCCTTTGAACTTGCCGGTGGGTAATATGCCGGCAGCCCCTCTGGTAAAGAGTGGTCCGAGCAACATGGGCCGTTGCGGATAAACTGGTTTGCCATCTTTGTCGCGGAACTGGTCCCATACATAGTATTGTTTGCCCGGCACCTGGTGACGGTGATAGGTTTGTACGGCAAGAAAATTGGAATTATCTACCTGCACGGTATCACCCGGTTTTATTAGAACAAGAACCGACTTATCAGGAATGGCAAGCACCACTTTATCGCCGGCGATCTTACTAAGTTGCAAAACCTTTCCTGCGGCTGCACCACTTTTTATGATTAAATCACCACCTACAAAGTCAACGTCGGGCAGCATATCATCCAGTTGATAGGCAACCGGCAAGGATTCTTCCCCGCCGCCAAGCGCCTTCCATGCAGAAGCCGCAGTACCCCGTTCTTGCGGTGACATAGGTTGTGCTAATCCGGTGCTTACGGCTTCATCAATAGAAATGCCCTTTTTTATGGTACTTACTTTTTGAACACGGGCTTTTAAAAGTGAAGGCGGTGGATTGTAACCCAGGTAACCGGGAACGTTCCAAAAATCATGATCAAAATATTGCCTGTCAGCACCCACAACGCCCTTGTATAAAACCAGGAACCCGTGAATGCCCATTCGCTTATACCCAAACCATGATTGAGGTGGGAAGCCCATTTTGGTTACTTCCTGCAGCGCTTCTTTTTCTTCTTCGTTTAAGCCTGCATACATGTCTCCGCTTCCACCCGGTTCCAGTGCATCAATTATTTGTGGAAATTTATCTTTTAATACGCGCATCGCATACATGCGGACAGTAAACACATTTGGTATAGCCTGTGGTGAACCTAATACATAGGGAACAACACCATCCCACACACCTTCAGTACTTTCAAAACCACCAACCGTACGATAAGCGCCGCCGCTGCCGCCAAAAGCATAACCATACGGACGGGCACCTCCATAAATTTGTTTTGCCACTACCCGCGAAAATTGCGCAGCAGCCGCATTCGCCCGGTAGGCGCCAATCGTTGGATCACGTGCCTGGGGTTTGGAAAAGTCTATTGCTCCACCTTCATTGGTTTCTATGAAATAGGCGCCATGCGAAACAGCAAATCCTATTTTATCTTCTTCGCCTGAGCCACCTTGCGAAAGATTTTCATTATCAGGAAAAGGGGTAATGTATTGAAAGAAGTGACCTTTGTAAGTCTCTTTTGCCGGAAAGTAAAACGAAAAACGGGTCTCTGTTCCCCTGAATCCACCGTGTACATAGCGATGGCGCAGCGGCTTATTACGCCATTCATCCACATCTACAAATGGTTCCTTAAATATTGTGTCTTTGATTATAAAATCTTTACTGAAATTTTTGGTAACCAAAGCTGAGTTGGTTTGAGCCTGGAGTACTGTTGAAAAAATAACAGCAAGGCAGAAGAAGCACTTAGGAATGTTGGCAGTGCGCATACAGGTATAATTTTGTAGTGAGATTTATTTTGCGTCTTACATTGAACTTAGCAGTATTTATTTGCTTTGCTCTTGTCAGATCTTTATTTGGCTATCACAGCATCTCCGGCGCGTTGATACTTTTCAATATGCCTATCCAAAGCACGGATGCCTTCATCGGTGCAAAGCCCTCTGATATAAACAGCAGTTGTGTCTAATAATAAATCATTTGTGGACAATCGAAATTTTTTAAACTTTTCGTTCCTCACCGCTGCCCTATGCAACACCAATACACTTTGCAAGACAACTTCCGGGGGTAGTTCTTTTCTAAAACTCCCTTCTTCTATACCTTTTTGGATAATAGATAGAAAAAAATGTTCAAACTTTTTACCAATGGCTTTTTCTACTTTTTTCTCCAGTTCCGGGTAGTAATAACTAAGATCATCGTAAAAAACTTTGTTTACCTTGTATTCTGTTTCTATAGCTAATTGCCACACATCAAAAAACAAACAAGCGGCATTCTGGTCGGTGGTAAGATTTTGCAATTTTTTGTACTGCATATTGTGATAGAGATACAAAACCTCTTCTAACAATTCTTCTTTGTTTGTAAAATGTTTGTAGACCGTTTTAGTGGAAATGCCTAACAGCTCAACAAGCTTGTTGTTTGACATTCCACGAATGCCATGTTTCAAAAAATATTTGAGAGACTTTTGCAGGATTTCTTCTTTCATATATCAAAGAGGAAAATTATAATGGGTAAAAAAATTTCCTGTAAAGGAAATGGAAATTATTTAATAAAAAAAAATTTCTTACTGAATAGCAGCACGAACGTACAACATTAAGTGGAGTAGACGAAAAGCCCCAAAATCAAGCCCCGTTGCCTGTGAGGTAGCGG
>CAXUMK010000391.1:0-4258 GCA_964251885.1 uncultured Segetibacter sp.
CCGTTCAATTCCATCTCGACACACCGCTGCCGGCAAAACTAAACACTAAAATTGTAGCATTCAGAGTGAAAGAAAATGAAGAAAAAGCTCAAAGGAAAATGATGAAGAAGAAATAGATGATGACTTTTCTTTCACTGTTTGGATCGTAACAAAAATGCGCTATCAAAAACTTTCGTAAAATGATAACGGCATTCTTTATTGTCAGGCAAAGCTTATTAAAATATAAATCTCGTACTTAAAAAGTTAGAATCTTCATCACTCACAATCTCGTTCAGTAAGCGTTTGTTGTTTTCATTCAGCTTCGTGGCTACCAGCGAACGAATGGAGAAAGAACGCAAAGCATCTACCACAGATAAAGTTCCCTCGGCGCTATCTTTTCGGCCGGTGAACGGAAATGCATCCGGCCCACGCTGGCATTGGGCATTGATATTTACCCGGCTTACCTGGTTAACCAAAACATCGATTGATGCAGCAATTTCGCGACTGTCGTTGCTGAAAATACTTACCTGCTGACCATGCGGCGACTCTATCAGGTACTCGATAGGCTCCTCAATGCTCTCATAAGAAATAACAGGTATGATGGGACCAAATTGCTCTTCGCGGTACAACTTCATTTTACTGTTTACAGGGTAAACGATAGCGGGATAAACGAAAGATTCTACTGTTGTTCCACCGTTTTCATTTATAACAGAAGCGCCGTTTTTTATGGCATCCTCGATACATTCATGCAGGTAAGCAGGTTTATTTGGTTCGGGCAACGGAGTAAGTGAAACGCCTTTTTCCCACGGCATTCCGTATTTTAGTTTTGATACTTCCTCAGTCAGTTGTTGTAAAAACTCCTGTGCAATTGCTTTGTGAACAAAAATGATTTTTATTGCTGTGCAGCGCTGACCGTTAAAAGAAAGTGCACCCAAAACCGTTTCCTGCACTGCTAATTTTATATCTGAGTGATTGGTAACAATGGCCGCATTTTTAGCATCGAGGCCTAAAATAGCACGCAGCCGGTTTATTTTAGGATGCAGTTTTTGCAGTTCATTCGCCACTTTACTCGAGCCAATAAGCGTAAGCACATTTATTTTACCAGATTTCATAAGTCCCGGCACAATGGTATTACCACGGCCATAAATTGTATTCACAACTCCTGCCGGAAAACAATCCCTGAAAGCCTGCAGTAAGGGAAAATGCAGTAAAGTGCCATGTTTGGGAGGTTTAAACAAAAGCGTATTACCCATAATGATAGCAGGAATAAGCGTGGTAAAAGTTTCATTTAAAGGATAATTAAACGGTCCCATACAAAGCACAACACCCAGCGGTGAACGGCGAATCTGGGCAACAATTCCCTGCTCAATTTCAAAACGCGATGAGTCGCGGTCAATGTCTTTAAGCGCATCAATGGTTGCATAAATATATTCAACGGTGCGGTCAAACTCTTTCACAGAGTCGGTGTACGACTTTCCTATTTCCCACATGATCAGCTTTACCACAATATCCTTTTGCTCTATCATCTTCCCGGTAAAATTTTCTACGCAGGTTATGCGGTCTGCAACCGCCATCGTGGGCCATTTACCACGTCCATTGTTATAGGCTGCAACTGCCGCATCCAAAGCTTCCATCGCTTCTTTTTCGGTACATACCGGGTACGTACCAATCAGCTTTCTTTTCAATCCTTCGGCTGTGCGGATGCATACCGGCGAATATACTTCGTGCACATCTCCATCCCATTGCTTCATCTCGCCATTTGTGAGGTAAGTCTTTTGATTCAATTCAGAAGCGAGCATAAATTCTTTTGGTATCTCGTCTGCTGTCACAAATATTTTTTCAAGCTGTTCAGTAAAATTCATTTTGATTAGTTTGTTTATTAAAAATTCTGCAGAAAATAACTGTAGAAAAATTGGTGTCTAAAACGGCGTGAAGATAAACAATGAGCTAAAGAAATAACAATTATACATTTATTCAATTGTCGGCTAATTCTTTTTTTGAGGTGCTAATCATAAAGATGAAAACCCTGAAAGGGTTAAATTAAAGTAGCCACGGGTGCAACCCGTGGTTAATTTAATTTAGCGTTATACCAACCCCGAAGGGGTTGAATATTTAGCCTTCTTTATAATAAATGTTTTTCGCCCATAAAAATGCGAAGTGTTTTTTTTTGGAGCCGAACTGCATTACTACTATTTTACATCGTTGCGTCGCACTCTTGTACTTTTGTTCATTATTCAGCAATGCACTACTTGTCCCGTTTACGTGAATCTTATCCCGCGTGCAGTATAATTAAATGGTAATTTTTCTTTTTCAAAGATTATTTATTCACGCAATCTTTGTTATTCAACCCTTTCAGGGTTGTTGAAAATTAATCTCTTTTACCACGGGTTTCACCCGTGGCTATTTTTGTTTAAGCCCTTCGGGCTTAGAAAGTAGCTAATCGATGGATGGGGCAAATTTTTAATGATGATTTGCTCCGTTGTTGGTCTTATGACCAAAATGCATAAGGTAATAAGGTTAGTTATTTTTGGGCAGATATGTTGTGTTACTAAGGTAATAAGGTTATAAGTTGTTCAAATTCTATGGGGCATTTCAAATTGCCGCACCAGCACGAAACGTTCCTACGGAACGAAAAAAAAGCCTCTACATTCATTTTTCTACTCACCAGTCGTTCCATAGGAACGTTTCGTGGGTAGAACTTAGTGGAGAATGTAGTTAAGCGTTCCGTAGGAACGCCTGGTGGAATGCGACAATTATATATACACCACTTCTAAAAGCATTAAAATCAACCATTTAGTGTATACTGCTTTTGTTGCGCCGTAGAAGCAGGGGGAATTTGGAATGCACCCTTCTATATTCCGCGGGTGCACTACTTGTACCGTTAGCGGTAAATTGATAAGGCGGAAAGTATAAGAAATACATTATTTATGTAGCCTGTTATGAAGTCATTATCAAAAATAACTTCATGCTCATTTCTATTATATATACACCACTTCTAAAAGCATTAAAATCAACCCATTTAGTGTATACTGCTTTTGTTGCGCCGTAGAAGCAGGGGGAATTTGGAATGCACCCTTCTATATTCCGCGGGTGCACTACTTGTACCGTTAGCGGTAAATTGATAAGGCGGAAAGTATAAGAAATACATCATTCATGTAGCCTGTTACGAAGTCATTATCAAAAATAACTTCATGCTCATTTCTATTTTTTATACATTCGTGCCTTTTCATTGCATGCATATAGTTTATAATGCCAAAGTTCTTTTAGCCGGCTTAAAAAAAGCAGAACAATGGTTTGCGGTACAAGTGAGTGACACAACGATGATGAAGAAAGTTATACTGCCGTAAACAAGATATTCTTATTAAAATAATCACCATCATTTCTGAATATTAAAAAAACGCTTCATGCCCAATCCCCGTTTAAATGTAGACCTTACAGACAGCTTCGAAAAAATTTCAGTAAAGATCTTTTCAACTCCCAAAGATGGTTCTGCTTATGCCGCACAGGAAATTGCGGGTAAAATAAGGGAAGCGCAACAAAACAATAAAACGATAGTAATTGGTTTGGCAACAGGCTCTACGCCGATCAGCATGTACAAAGAACTGGTTCGCATGCATAAGCTGGAAGGACTGAGTTTTAAAAATGTCATCACTTTTAACCTTGACGAATATTACCCGATAGAAAAAGAAGCTTTTCAAAGCTATTACAGCTTTATGCATCGCCAGCTTTTTAACCACGTTGACATTGACCCTGCCAACATATTTATTCCCAATGGCGAATTGCCAAAGGAAGAAATAAAAAAGCATTGCCAGGAGTATGAGCAGTTGATTGAATCGAAAGGAGGCATTGATATACAAATATTAGGTATTGGTAACAACGGGCATATTGGTTTTAACGAGCCGGGCTCGAGCATCTTTTCAAAAACAAGACTGATTACCCTTGACAACAGTACACGTATTGCCAACTCAAAAGATTTTCAGAACATATCGCTTGTACCTCGGCTTGCCATTACAATGGGATTGAGCACCATTATGAAAGCCAAAAAAATATTGCTGATGGCGTGGGGAATGAAAGCGCCTATAACTGCCCAGTCGGTAGAAGGCGATGTTACGGAACACATTCCCGCAAGCTTTCTGCAGCAACACAACGACTGCACTTTTATTATTGATGAAACGGCAGCGACTGAGCTTACAAGATTTAAATCGCCTTGGCTGACAGGCGAAATAGAATGGACGCCGGCAATGATTAAAAAAGCGGTGGTCAACCTGGCTCTGAAAAT
>CAXUMK010000392.1:0-4255 GCA_964251885.1 uncultured Segetibacter sp.
CCTTCCACTGGAAGAAAAGAAAACGACAAATCCTTGATTGCAATGATGACTCATAGTAGTAATACAGCCCGGCTCCCAAAAAAAATCATTTCACATCTTTAGGAAAGTTTTATGCGGGTTTTCAAGTCCCCCTTTGGGGGATTTAGGGGGCTGCAGGGTTATATTTCTGCCAGTTAAATTGTTTGATTGTAATTTTGTACAAATTTGATGTATGATAGATTCTATAGAAAGTGCGATCGAGGATATACGTGCAGGCAAGATGGTAATAGTGGTAGACGATGAGGACAGAGAAAATGAGGGCGACTTTATAATTGCAGCAAGAATGGTTACCCCTGAAGTGATCAATTTTATGAGTAAGGAAGGAAGAGGCCTGATATGCGCCCCGCTGATAGAAGACAGGTGTGATGAATTGGGACTTGAACTGATGGTTAACAGCAATACTTCACTTCACGAGACACCTTTTACTGTATCGGTTGACCTTCTGGGTCACGGCTGCACTACAGGAATATCAGCTCAGGACAGGGCAAAAACAATCCAGGCATTAGTTGATCCACATACAAGACCAGAGGAATTGGGAAGGCCGGGTCATATATTTCCTTTGAAAGCTAAAAGAGGCGGTGTTTTAAGAAGAACAGGACATACCGAAGCTACCATTGATCTTGCCCGTCTTGCAGGTTATGAGCCTGCAGGTGTTTTAGTCGAAATTATGAATGAAGACGGTACAATGGCAAGATTGCCCCAACTACAGGAGATAGCGAGAAAATTTGATCTAAAAATAATATCTATAAAAGATCTGATCGAGTACAGGCTTAAGAAAGACTCACTGATCGAAGAAATTGTAAGAGTTGACATGCCCACCAAATATGGTCACTTTAAATTGATAGCATTTAAAGAAAAAAGTACGCAAAGAGAGCATCTTGCCTTAATAAAAGGAGAGTGGCAAAAAGGTGAACCTTTGTTAACACGTGTACATAGCAGTTGCTTTACCGGTGATATTTTAGGAAGCTTCAGGTGCGATTGCGGCGAGCAGCTTCGTAAAGCAATGCAGATGGTAGAAAAGGAAGGGAAAGGAATTATTTTATACATGAACCAGGAGGGCCGTGGTATTGGATTGGTAAATAAACTGCGTGCTTACAAACTGCAGGAAGAGGGGATGGATACAGTGGAAGCAAACATTCATCTTGGGTTTGCAGGCGACGAACGCGACTATGGTGTAGGCGCACAAATATTACGTTATCTCGATGTTACCCGCCTGCGTTTGATGAGCAACAATCCTAAAAAAAGAGCCGGTTTGCAGGGCTATGGACTTGAAATAGTTGATATTGTTCCCATCGAAATAAAATCAAATCCACACAACGAAAAATACCTGCAAACCAAGAAGGATAAAATGGGACATGAAATTTTGAATGATTTGCTGGAAAACAATTAGCCAATTAGCCAATTAGCTAATGTGCTAATATGCTAATGTGCTGATCGCTATAATGCGTGAGTAGAAGTTTTTTGAGCCCGGCTGAGTTGCTACTATGAGTCTACCGTTGCGTCGCACTCGTGTACTTTTTATTCTTTTTTCGGCAAACCTGCACATTAGCTGATGCTGATGTAATGAGCTAATGCTGATGTGCTAATTAGCACATTAGCATATTAGCTAATTAGCACATTAAAGAAATTAATTTACCTGAAAAGTTATCCATTGGACGCATTGATACACCACATTTTTCCCGTTTTGATAAGCGGGTGTCCATTCAGGCATTTCACTTAAAACCCGTAAGGCTTCAATGTCTGCGCTTAACTGAAGAGATTTAAGTATAAGAAGGTTTTCAATTTTGCCGTTCTTGTTTATAAAGAACTGCAGTTTAACAGGGCCTGTTTTTAAGATGTTAGTTGGCGGTTCAAGATGCTTCTCAAGGTACTTTTTATAACCTGCGGGACCGCCTTTGAATGCAGCTTCTTTTTCATCAGCTTTTATCATTTTATCGCTTTTTTTAGAACTGTCCTTTTCTCTTTTTTCTTCATCAAACGTTTTTTGGCCATTAGCGGTTATGATCAGTTTTTTCACGTAGTCTCTTCGCTCTGTTTCCCTTCCGTTTTCATAATTTATCGACAGGTAAGTGCCGAGGGTGTCATTATAATATGACCACGTGCCATCTTTTCTCTTCTTATTCACATACCCGGATGAATCAACGTTTCCTTCGTCGTCGTACCAGGCAAACTGGCCGTGAGGCATTGTCTGTTCTGCGTCGCTGAACGACTCCTGCTTCCATAAATGTCCTGTGCCCTTAAAAATTCTGTTTACAAATAAGCTGTCGCCAACCGTTGTTAACTGAACTACATATTCTGCTGAAGGAATGTCTTTGGCTGCAGTCCAGTCTTTGGTGTATAAAAAGTACTGAGCTTTTGGCTTTTGTCCAATAGCGCTTGTACCTGGTATAAGCAACAACAAAATCAAGTACTTCATTTCAAAGTCTGTTTATATTGACGTGTTCTTCAAGTCCCCTTCGGGGGATCTAGGGCAGTGTTATTTAGTTAGGGGGTTTTATAATTGAACATTGAGAATTGAACATTGGTTATTGAGCATTAAAAGTCCAAATTTTCAATGCTCAATGCTTAATATTCAACGCTCAAATAAGAATAGTATTGCTTAACTAATTGACATTGGGATCTAGGGGGCCGCAATTTTCCAGTCGGGTCTTATATAGTGACAGGTATAACCTCCCGGATGTTTTCGTAGGTAGTTCTGGTGTTCTTCCTCAGCATTCCAGAAATCCTTTGCAGGCACTACCTCTGTAACAATGGAACCAGGCCACTTTTTTGAGGCTGCCATTTCTGCAATCAAATCTTTCGCAATTTTGTTTTGTTGTTCGTTTAAATAGAAGATAGCAGAGCGATAAGACGTGCCTCTGTCATTCCCTTGCCTGTTACGCGTGGTAGGATCATGGATTTGAAAAAAGAATTCTAACAGTTTTTTGTAGTTCAGTATTTCTGAATCGAAAGTTACTTCAATAGCCTCTGCATGCGTACCATGATTGCGATAGGTAGCGTTGGCAACCTCGCCGCCCGTATAACCAACAATTGTTTCTGTTACACCCGGAAGTTCCCGTATTAGTTCTTCAACTCCCCAGAAGCAACCTCCGGCAAGAATAGCCTTTTCAATTTTCATTGTATTGTGATTTTATTTTTTATAAAATTAATTAAAATATATTGGGCGTTTTTTACCAATTATTCTAAAGTAAAAATACATTGTTGTCCACCTGAATACGATTGGTAATTAATCATTGGAAACTTTGATTGAAAAGAAAGAAAAGGCGGTGGCTAAAAATGCCCTGACTAAAATTAATAAACGTGTATGCATAGCAGAACTGTCGAATACAGTACTTTCAGTAAAAGTGTGCGACGCAACCAAAGACTCATAGTAGCAACTCAGCCCGGTTCAAAAAAAATTCTATTCATTTTTAATCCCCTTGTGCAGTTAAAAAACAATTGCTTACGCGTCTTATAATGTCTTTAAATATTCTATAACTGCTTTTCGGTCTTCTGTGGAGAGACGATCTCCAAAAGTATGACCGATATTTCTGTAGCCGGGCTTATCGGTATTATAAGTTTTTCTGCTATCGCCATTGTTTTTCACTTCATATTTCCAACCTATTTTGTCGTAATCATATTCAGGGTGATTGAAATCTCTTTGCCAATACTGCGGCCGTTCTTTACTGTTAAGCAAAGCTGCAAGTGTAGGCACCGAACCGTTGTGCAGGTAAGGAGCAGTAACCCATATACCGTCGAGTGGTGGCGCTATATAACCATTAAAAGGTTTTAAACGGGCAGGATGGTTTCCGTTGGCATACCAGCTTTTGTTGAACCACTGAATAAACTGCGGGTTCTGATAGTTGGCCAGAAATAACAGTGAGTCTGTTTTAATGATACGTGCCGGTATCAGCAAATTCGGGTAACTGATTTTGTCTCCATAAGTACCGTGGCATTTGCTGCAGTTATTGTTGAAAACAGACTTTCCTTTTGAGGCAAGCAAATTATTAACAGGTTCGGGGTACTTTGGCGGTTCGATTGATTTAAGGAAAGCGAGTACATCGCCGAAATGAGTAAACGTTTCTGCGGCTTCAGAAGAATCTTTTACTGTAAGCAGGTTACTCAGCATCAAAAACTTTCCAAAATCTCCGCGGCCAAAGCCATTGTAAAACATTGCATTCTTTTTCTTTAGCAACCACCAGGCAGGCACATCTGTAGGAATAACTTCGGCAGGTAT
>CAXUMK010000393.1:0-4234 GCA_964251885.1 uncultured Segetibacter sp.
GGCGGCTGGGCCGAAGGCCGTGCAAAGGCTTACGGCATTTCTGTCGAAGAATTGCCTGCTTACTATGCAAAGCGTACTTTGATGAATGAATCTATTCTGCCCGATGATATCGCCAATGCCTGTTTTGTGTTTGTAAGTGGTTTGTTGAATAAGTCAACAGGAAATGTACTGAATGTAGATGGGGGAGTAGCCGCTGCTTTTGTGAGGTAAAAGCCCCCTCTAACTCCCAGGTTTTAATTGAATATTGAATATTGAACATTGGTTATTAAGCATTAAAAAATAGTCAATAGTCAGTAGTGAGTAGTGAGTAGTGAGTTGTCCGTGGTCAGTTGTCGGTTGTCGGTTCTCGATGGAAAGCGCTGGAGCCAGTTTTTTTGGTGACAGGCATCAGGTCTTTATTCGGCATCGTTGTGTCACTCACTTGTGCTAATATTTATGCGGCTTTGAAAAACCATTGACTTTTTTCGTCATTGACAGTTTCACGCAAAGGCGCAAAGATTATGTTTTGCTGTTGCATTTTTCCTTTCCCCGCGCCTTTATGTTGTTTTTCCTTTGCGTCATTGCGCCTTTGCGTGCTGTTTTTTTGCATTCTTTGTGTGGCTGTTCCTTTGTCATTTGGCAGCCTTGCGCAGCTTGGCGAAGCAATCTCAGAGCTAACTGTCAACCTGATTGTGCAGGGATTGCTTCGTTCCTTATAATGACATCCACTCTAACCCTTTGAAAAACAAGAAGTAATGTATGGATGTCATTCAGCTTTTTTTCTTTTTTGGCTCTGAAAAAGTCGTTACTCGCAATGACGGACACGATTTGGAATAGCTCAATCAAGGCACCAAAAGATGAACGAAATGAAAACTAACATTGGGATGAGAAGACATTTGTGCTTAACAAATAAGACTTCGTGGGGCGCATGTTCAACCCAAAACAAAAAGCCTTACAGAAAAATCTGTAAGGCTTTTACAATTAAGTAGCGAGAAGCAGACTTGAACTGCCGACCTTCGGGTTATGAATCCGATGCTCTAACCAGCTGAGCTACCTCGCCAAAAAATAAGAGTTGCTATTATACACCCGAACACGGCGTCCTTTTTGGGCTGCAAATATAAGAGACTTTTCCTTTTAAAAAAGACTTTTCTATCCCTCATCATCTTATTCTATTTTATCTTTAATGGCTAAAGTTGTCAAGGGATACAAGTGACTCTTTGGCTTGTCGAATAATGAATGAAAAGTACACGAGTGCGACGCAACAGTTGATACATAGTAGTAATTTGGCCAGATTCAAAAAAAAGTTCTATTCACCTTTTTATTACTTGTGCTGTATAAAATAATCCGTCAAAGAAAGATATGAGCGAAATAAATTCCTCCAAACAATTATATGACCAATACAGGCAGCAAATGCAAAAAGTTGCAGACGTAAAGTATTCTGCGGCAGTATTGCAATGGGATCAGGAAACGTACCTGCCGCCAAAAGGAGCGGATTTCAGGGCAAGACAATTAGCCACATTAAGTGAAACGGCGCACCAGATGTTTACCGATGAAAAGACAGGTGCGCTTTTGCAGGAACTGCTTTCAAAAGATCTGCCATCAGATGAAAAGCGAAACGTGCAGCTTTCATGGGAGGATTACAGCAGGTTAAAAAAATTAACTCCCGAATTTGTAAGAAAACTCAGTGAGGCAGTCTCAGCAAGTTTTTATGCATGGATAGAGGCACGAAAACAAAATGATTTTTCTGTTTTTGAACCTAAGCTTTCTCCTTTAGTTGATTTAAAAAGACAGGAAGCAGAAATGTATGGATACGAAAAACATCCTTACGATGCGCTGATGAATGAGTATGAACGGGGCGCTACCGTTTCAATGATCGATACCATTTTTCAAAATGTCAAAACGCCTTTACTGCAGCTTTTAAATGAAGTAAAACAACTGCAACCTGCCGATGATAGTTTTCTTCACCAGTATTTTCCAAAAGATAAACAGTGGGAGTGGGGTTTGTATATTGCCAGGCAGTTAGGCTTTGACTTCGATGCCGGAAGGCAGGACATATCCGAGCATCCCTTTACCACCAACTTTAGCAGCCAGGATGTAAGAATTACGACACGAATAGATGAACATGATTTTGCAAATATGACCTGGAGCACTATTCACGAAGTAGGTCATGCACTGTACGAGCAGGGTTTGCCGTCTGAGCAGTACGGCCTGCCTTTGGGCGAATATGCATCGTTGAGCATTCATGAATCTCAATCGCGGTTGTGGGAAAATTGCATAGGCCGCGGCGCCGCTTTCTGGCAATATTATTATCCCAAATTGAATGAATATTTTCCTGCTCAATATAAAGGTGTTTCAAGTGAGCAATTTGTAAAGGCAATTAATAAAGTACGGCCATCGCTGATAAGAACTGAAGCTGATGAACTCACTTATCATTTTCATGTTATGGTGCGGTACGAACTGGAAAAGCGCCTGATCGAAGGCTCTTTGCACGTAAAGGAAATTCCGCTGTACTGGAACGACCAGTACAAAGCATTTCTCGGCGTAGATGTACCCGACGATAAACAGGGCTGTCTGCAGGATGTGCATTGGAGCCATGGAAGCTTTGGATACTTTCCAACCTATAGTCTCGGCAGTTTCTATGCGGCGCAGTTTTGGCAGCAGGCTAAGAAAGAGATTCCCGATGTAAAAAATGAAATTAAAAATGATGGAAACACAGCTTCGCTCTTAAGCTGGCTTAGAAGCAAAGTACATGTGCATGGAAGGTTTTATACAAGCCATGAACTTTGTACGCTAATAACCGGCAAGCCGCTTGACAGTACTGTTTTTGTGGATTATTTAAAAGAAAAACTACACCTGGCAAAGTAAAAGACGATACACTATTTACATCCAATGATTTTGAGTCCCTGCATTTTTTGCGGGGATTTTTTATTTACCGCGCATTAGTCATATATGGGTCTTTTGTTGCGACGCATTTCGTTCATCTTAGTATCTCCATTGAGCAGGAAACCATTCCCGTTTTTCTGCCAATGCAAAGCCTTCCTGCAGGGTGCATTTCAAGGTCGCATTCCACAAGGCATTCCTACGGAACGCTTAACTACTTTCTCCATTATATTCTACCCACGAAACGTTCCTTCGGAACGACTGGTGGCGTAGAAAAATGAATGCACAAGCTTTTTTCGTTCCGTAGGAACGTTTCGTGCTGGTACGACCCTGAAATGCACCTTCCTTCAGTCATATTTAGTAAACTCTCATAAAAAAAAATTGCTTCAACAAAATAAAAGAGCAATTAAAATGTTTATATACTCTTGAGCTAATGCTCGTCCTATATCCCGGAAATTAAAAAGAATTACAATTATCTATGAAAACCAAAAAAGGTCTTTGGCTGCCTCTATTGCAGCTAACTCTGCTGATGTTTATTACGGCTTCGGCTTCTGCACAATTGAAGGCAGATTTTTCCGCTACTCCCAAATCGGGATGCGCACCTATGGTAGTTAGTTTTAAAGATAGTTCGTCGGGCAACCCTGCCTTGTGGAAGTGGGACCTGGGAAACGGAACTGTTTCTTATCTTCAAAACCCGATAGCTACCTATTTCAATCCAGGCAAGTACAATATAAAACTGGTCGTTACCAATGTTTTAGGCAAAGACTCAATCATAAAAAATCAATATATAATTGTTAATGCTGCGCCGGTTCCGGCTTTTGGTGTTTCTGACACTACCGGTTGTTTTCCATTAAAAATCCGGTTTAAAGATAGTACTGTAGCAGGCTCAGGAAGTGTAACTTCATGGCAATGGGATTTTGGCGATGGAACTTTATCTACAGACACAAATCCAACGCATATTTATACAAGCGCAGGAATATTTACCGTAATTCTGAGAGCTAATAACAGCAATGGTTGTTCAGGCGTTGTAACAAAACCTGCTTTAATAAAAATTAACAATGGTGTAAATGCCGATTTTAGCTACAGTTCGCTGCAGGGATGTCATACTCCTGCGCCTGTAACCTTTACTAATAAGACAAACGGAACAGGAAACATAAGTTATGCGTGGGATTTTGGTGATGGTCAGACTTCTACACTTACAGACCCTGTAAACAGCTATGTAGGTGGCGGAGTGTATACTGTAAAATTAATTGCCGTCAGCAGTTTCGGTTGTTCTGATACAATGATTAAGCAAAATGCGATCAACGTCGGCTTTGTGCATGCTGACTTCAGCAAGGCTGACACTGTTTGTGTCGGCAGCGTTTTGCAGATAACC
>CAXUMK010000394.1:0-4229 GCA_964251885.1 uncultured Segetibacter sp.
CCCATAGATAGAAATTTGTGAACCCTTATTACCTTAGTAACACAACATGTCTGCCCAAAAGTAACTAACCTTATTACCTTATATCTTTCATTTCAGAGTCTTTTGATATATAAGGTAATAAGGTTTTTCTTTCTCTTTTTTTATTTGTTACTAAGGTAATAAGGTTTTTATACCGGTATGTGTAACGCATTGCTTATACTGGTGCATCCCATGGTTGCTTTTGTGGTTGTCCTTTTGTAAGTTCTACCGTTCGTCATTTCGAGTAATTAATTTTGGGTTCTCAAAAAAGTTCTTTGAAGACGACACTGTTAAACTTTGCTTATTCAGTAATCCCTTTTTTCGTCATTGGCAGTTTTCACGCTAAGGCGCTAAGATTGTGTCTTGCTGTTGTATTTTTTTTCTCCGCCTTTATGTTTTTTTCCTTTGCGTCATTGCGCCTTTGCGTGCTGTTCTTTTGCGTTCTTTGTTTACTATACTTTCCTGTTGCGTTTTTCCAGATAATAATGCCATAGAAAAAAGGTTGCAAGAGATCGTAAAGGCTTCCATCTTTCAGCTAAAGAGATCATTTCTTCTTTTGTTTTTGCACCCGTCAATTCTTTCATCGTAGTAACGATAGCAATGTCACCCACCGGAAAAATATCTTTTTTCCGCAAACCAAACATCAGGTAAACGTCGGTTGTCCAGGTACCAATCCCTTTAATATTGGTCAATTGTTTCCTGATTTCTGCTTCGCTTAGATGCGATAATTTGTCCAGGTCAATATGGTTATTTAATATCGCTGTTGATAGCTCACCCAGGTATTTCGCCTTTTGACGGCTGATCTGGCAATTGCGCATTTCCTCATCAGTCAGTTTCAAAATTTCATTTGGTGTAAATTCTTTTATATACCCATTCAGTTTTACAAAATGAGCTTTGGCAGAAGCCAGGCTAACCTGTTGTTCCAAAATCAATTTAGACAAAGTAATAAATCCGGGCGGTCTGTTCCAGTTGGGTGGTGATTTATAAAGTCTGTGTATATCAGCGATGATTGTATCTGTTTGTATGAGGATTTGAATATCTGCTTCATTCACTATGCTGTTCATAATTACTATCAATTTATCGTATCCATTCTGCACCTTTTAGAAACTCAATCAGATGTAGGTCGTTTGCAGACATGGCTGGAAGCCAGAGGTTGATACGCTCACGTTTCCACCAAAATCCCGTAAGATTTCCTGGCTTTGCAAACGAATAACGATACAACACTGCACGGATATATCGCGGTGGCTTTCCGGGGAAGGGATTGCCGGCAAACAAACTTACAGCGCCGGGGTCGTTGTGAAGAAGTTTCCAGACAAGATGTAATGTCCAGGGATATTCCTCGGCAGTCGACATAGAAGCGAACCACATCTGCCAGTCTAAACGCAACTGGTAAGGCGCTATTTGCGGAGGACGTTTGCCGGGCAAGACAGGCAGACCCTTGTAGATATAAGGTTTCCAATTGGCTTTGTCGGTTGAGTCGTCTTCCATCGTTCCTTCGAATACCACATTCAAACGTTCCTGTCCCACAGTTCCAAATGCACCATACGTATTTACGAGATCGAGCGGGTCAAACGAAGTATTCATAATTTGAGACGGAGACAGCATGTTGACTACCGGCCGTATGCTAAGGACTGCAATAACAGCAGTCACAACCCAGGCAGTTGTAAGCATAGAACGGGATGTTTCGGCTCTATCAGCGGCCGCTTTGGCGGTACGAACGAGCCGGTTGGGAAGAAGCTTTGACCAAAAGCCGTCATCGAAACAGGCCAGCGCCGGTACGATAGTGAGCCAGTTTAAGAACGAGAGGTTACCGCTAAGTATAAGGTTGACCTGGAATAACACAATAACCACTCCCGCAATATGACGTGCAAGCCGTGGCCAGAATACAAATAATGGCGCCGCAAGCTCGGCCACCCAGTTAAACCAAACTCCGATTTTAAGAACCGCATGCGGTAGAAAATGGAACCACCGGCTTAGAGGACCGGGTATAGGCTGTGTTTCGAAATGGTACCGGAGAGCGGTGGCGTTACGCCATATTTCATCACCCCTTATCTTGATCATTCCCGCGCCAAACATGATGCGGAAGATGAGCCACCTGAATAAAAAGATGACCGGCATGGGCGGTGCGTAGCGTGGGAACGGACGCATGTCGAGCAGCGGACAAAGAAAGATAGCGAGAAACCCTGTTTCAGTAAGCTGAATTTCCCAGCCGTATCCATACCACTCCTGCCCCACATGCACGATGGACATATAGAGAAACCAAAGAACAGCAAGCAACGGCGCATTTGCATAACCGGCCAAAACAACTAATGAAAGCACGAAACCCATCCAGGCGACAGTTAAAAGCATTGCATCAGAATGCCCGAGCCAAAAGAGTGATGGCAGCCGCAAAAAACCGGCTGTATCCGAACCAAGTGCAGCGCTCACGTGCTGTAAGTAAATGCTTACAGGAGTTAACCCGTCAGAACCAATCAAAGGAATGATTTGGTTAATGGTTACGGCAAATGCTACAGCATAGATCAATCCCAGCAGACGAAGAATGACAAAGCGGGTGAGCCAGTAGGTGGAAGTGGAGGAATTAAAAATGCCCTCAGCCTCGCCGTTCATTTCGTTAGTCATGCCCATTTTGAAGAAATTTCCCTTTATAATATCTCTTCAAAGTTAAAGCTGTACTTGTAAGTTTACTTACCCTAAATTAATAGGGCTACAGGAAAAAGTAAACGCTACTTCTACATTTTCCTGATTCAAAATGTTTTAATTTATAAATTTTTCATTGTAGATTTCTAAACAATGATATTCAACAAGATCTTCCTCAGTTATTCGCGAGCCGACGGATCAGAGTTTGCCATAAAACTTGCTCTTGATCTTAAAAAGGCAGGCCTTGGTATCTGGATAGATCAGTTGGATATTCGGGCAGGTGCTTTATGGGATATTGAAATTGAAAATGCTTTGGAAACATGCGATTGTTTATTGTTTATACAATCTGAGCAATCAGTAAACTCTAACAATGTATTAAACGAAGTGTACTATGCAATTGAACAAAAAAAAAGGGTCATTCCACTTATTATTCATACATGCAAAACTCCTTTCCGCTTAACAAGACTACACTATATCAGTTTTATAAATGATTATGAAAGGGGATTACAAAACTTATTAGCAGAATTAACTACTGCTGAAAATTCGAACAGCACCATTTCTGCCGGTTACACTGATATAAACAAACATCGTGAAAACAAGATTCGATCAAATAAAAATTCAAAACAACGTTCTCCGATAACTTCAAAAGCTGCTTTAATAATTGTTGCGGTTGTTCTCGCAGTTGCCGCTACTATTTTTTGGCGTTCAAATACAATACACACAGCCGGCAAAAATGAAAACGAACTTGCTGTAAAAGATACAGGGTTAAATAAAAATGTTTCAGAAACAGCAAAAACACTTGATTCCGGTAAGATAAAGGCAGCTTCATTAAATAATGATAGAGCCCAGGGAAGTAGATACGGTGCTAAAACTGAAAATCTAATGGAAGCTTTCACAGGAAGTTGGGAACTATCAGATGTTAAGCCAAAAGCAGTTTCGAAAGAAGGTTTTTTGAAAATAGAGGGAGCGGGAGCTAATAAAATAAATATTGATGGCCGGTATCAATTTGAATTCTTTAAGCAAAATGATACTGCCTATTTCAGTGTGTTTAATGGAGATGCTTCTTGCTCAGCATGTGAGTTTAAAAGAGAAATGCACATTCCTAATCACGTTGTTACCGTTAGCACAAGGAGGTACAATACAAGTGGATCAACAGAACTGCAGGTATCTGTAGATTTATTTTTTCAAAACAAAAATCAAATAATGATACAGGTAAAACTAAGTGCCCCTTCTGCAGTTTCTTCCGGGCTTACAATGGAGCCCTTTCTGTACTCTTTCATTTTTTCAAAATTGCCGGATTGATTTATAGTTGTCAGGGGATACAGTGACCCTTTGGCTTGTCGAATAATGAACGAAAAGTACACGAGTGCGACGCAACGATAATCCATAGTAGTAATGCAGCCCGGTTCAAAAAAAATCTACTCACTTTTTTGATCCCTTGTGCAGTAACAAGAGCAAAATGCTTGCAATGGATATATTCGGTGCATTTCAAATTGTCGGTTCTTTCAAAAAATTAGTAATCGTCATTGCGAGTAATTGATTTTTGGTTCCCAAACAAGTTCTTTGAACATGAC
>CAXUMK010000395.1:0-4193 GCA_964251885.1 uncultured Segetibacter sp.
TCAGGCGACAAATCTTATCTTCACCAATAAAACAACATTCAGCATTTGTTACAAGGCGGACGGAACTCTGAAGCCCTGCCATCGCAAATACCTGATCCGTTGTATGCAACCTTTATGAAACACCTTCTAATCTTACTAACTTTTATCTCTTGTAAAGATTTTTCACGAGAGAACAGTACTATCGCGCAGTCTCACTTCACAGAAAGGCTTGACACGTTAAAACTTGAAGCTAATTCAGTAACTTCTAAACCAGAAATTTTTGAAACTGCTTTTTATTATGGTTCGACTGCTAAAATGGACACAATTCCTATTAGTTTTTATGCAGTGACTATTGGAAAGATTAAAATTTCAAGTGGCAAAATAATAGCTTGTGACCCCATAGTTATGAATGACGCAACACCTTTTACGCAAACGTTTCCGATAGGACAATTTCCTGTTCAACTTGCAATTGCAAAAATAGATAGTGATGAAAGAGTGGCATTCAGCCGAATATATTTTTCGCAAAAACCAGTAGTTAAGTGGGAATTTGCTTTACAACCTAAGCAAAAACCTATACCAGTTGGAGACAGTACGTTCTATGGTTATGGTGTTGATGGTGGTATAGGTCTTTTTATTGATGAGGAAGCAAATAAGGCGTTTGACAAACTTCCAGGCAAGGATGAAAGTATCTGGGAAAAGGCATTTAATAAAGAAATGACAAAGACGACAAGAACTACTTGGGAATATGTGATTTACGATTTTGAAAAATACAATCTTGCATCATTTTCTACTGGTTATGGAGATGGGAGTTATGGAACATATGTTGGTTTTGATGACAATGGAAAACCTTGTAGATTACTGACAGACTTCGGTCTTGTTGACTGGTGGAGGAAGTAAGGCTGCATACAACAAGAGTATTGTCAATAGTGGGGCTGGACGTTGAAGCAATCGGCAGCATATCGCTATTTGGCTTTAGTTCGGGCTGGACGTTTGCTATTTGGCTTTTTGTTTTTATCTTCAACTTTCAGTTTTTTATGAGACTTTGGTTCGGGCGGAAGGAACGCTATTTCCCTGCCATCACCAATACTTACCCGTTGTGCGTCACCCTTTTTTGAAAGCTTGCTATTTGACAAAACTTCCTAAATTTGATACATGAAAATTGCACTTCAATATGTTAATGATATAAATGGGAAGCCCCAAGCTGTTCAGTTGCCTCTTACGGAATGGGAAAGGGTGCTTAGCAAACTTCGGAAATATGAACAGGCTTTAAAATTAAAGTCTGATTTAAAAGAAGCGTTTGAGCAAGTTGCTATTCTTAAACAAGCAAAAGGACATAAACAGACACTAAACGAATTTCTGAATGAACTTTAGTGTTATACCGAGTGACAAGTTTAAAAGAGAAGCTAAACGCCTTATCAAAAAATTTCCATCTCTCAAACACGAACTGGCGGACTTAAGCGTCACACTTACAAATGAACCCGAGACAGGGACGCCTTTGGGAAATGATACTTACAAAATTAGGCTTGCCATTAAGAGCAAAGGAAAAGGGAAAAGTGGCGGTGGAAGAGTCATTACTTATGTCCTGACAGAGAATAAGGAGATTTATTTGCTGACCATTTATGATAAGTCAGAGTTTGACAGCATTGACGATAAAACAATAAAAGCCATCATTGACAGCTTAAACCCGAAGAAATAAGGCGAACGCACAACATTAAGTGGAGTAGACGAAAAGCCCCAAAATTAAGCCGCGTTGCCAGTGAGGTAGCGAGGGCTTTTTGTTCTACTCCCTGTTGACGGCAGCGTTTTCCGCAATAGGGTACAAGTAGGCCGTTTCTTACTTACAACTTGGAGATCAAATCACGTCTGTTTTTAAAAGGTTTGCTAACAGTAACCAACTTACAAAAGTTTCCGGCTTCGCCGGTTCGGTTCAACAAGAGTATTGCCAATAGTGGGGCTGGACGTTGGAGCAATCGGCGCCATATCGCTATTCAGCTTTGGTTCGGGCAGAAGAACTCTTTTGAACATTAAAATAAATTTTTAATCTTTGAATAAATAATGAACTTCGATTGCAGAGGACGTTTTTCAATTCCATCACCATTAGCAATACTGTTTTTAGCTGTAGGTATTTATACAATGACTAAAACCAATTTTCTAAATAACATTGGCGCTGTTAATTTTAACATTTCATACGATGCAGAACAGCATTTAACTTCAATTCTTTGCAACGAGATAGAACTTTTAAACTTAGCAGGCGGTATTCCCGGAAATGGTATAAATGATATTTTACAATCGGTTGAATACACTGATATTAATAACTCTCTTTCATTTTCAAGTGAATCAAAACTCTTTGTAATAGAACGAGAATTGTTTTGGGATAATAAATTTATTGATAATAAATTACTGATTGTATTTGCTACAGGAAGAGGAATTGGCACTTACATTTTTATAAATGAAATAATACAGGCAAGAAAATTAGGAATTGCCTGTTTAAAAGCTTCAGCCGCAAAAAGTGAACGATTTAATGGCTATTTATTATACATGGGCGAGATTAGGCTATTCTATTGACGGCCCGCAGGACCAGGAAGACTTTGAACAACTTATTTCCGACTATGGAAGGAATGAAAAATCTATGATTGAACTTATGCAGACAAATGAAGGAAGGGAATTTTGGAGAAACAATGGCTTTTGGTGGCAAGGAGTATTTGACTTGTCTCCTGATAGTGAAAATATTGAAGCACTCAATAACTATTTTACTCAGGCAGGTATTAATCTTTCACTTTGAGCATTTAACTTATCCGTAAGCAAGAGAGTAATTTCTTTCAAAGTTTTATCTTGATTTTTTTGTACGAAGTCTAAAGAAGCAGGATAAAGTCTTTCCACTTCATCTAACTCTTTTTTCAAATATAAAGCAAAGGCGGTTCTATTTTGCAAAATAGCTGCATCATTACTTAATTTCTTTGACATGTTCTATTTTAATTTTTACCAAGGTACGACTATTGACCGAAATCAAAACACTGACGGCATCCAGATGGAGATTTTTCCAATTCTCTCACTATAGGCAACACATGTTGGTGGGCTGCCATTTCACCTAAATTATACGAGGGGAGAATGTAAACTTTTATCTTCATGCCGCCCACTGATACAACATGGAAATTAAGAAGTATTATTCAAAAATCAGATAACACACTCCATCTTCTCCATCAAATAAAAGGCGTGGGCTTTTGACATCCTTTCGGCATCGTCTTCATAAAAGCCTGCTGATTTCAATAAAGCTTTTGCAGGTACATTTTCTTTGCGGGTCATTGAGTGTATGTATTTGATAAGAGGGTAATTTTCAAAAATATATTGTATAAAATAGCCGAACGCTTTTTTGGTAATGCCTTTTTTTCTCATCGCAGGCCTGGTTGCAAAGCCAACCCAGCAGCGCTTGTTATTTTCTGCAAACGTTTCAAGGCTTAGATCGTACAGGTGCAGTATACCGGCATACTCATTCTTCCATAAAAACAACCAATCCTGCCCGCTGTGCTTTGAGGAGTAAGCTCCGTATTGCTCTATGTACCCGGCATATTCTTTTGCTTTTGCGTAATCCTTAAACCTTTCGTCCGTGAAAGGGCTTTCATCTTCCCTCAGCATTAAATAGAGTTGCTGAGAGTTGTCGCCAGTAAGCTTCTCAAACGACAGTTCTTCATAAGGAGGTATGTCAGGAAAAACGAAATAAGGCTTCTTTAAGTTTTCAGACATAGTATTCAAGTATGTATAAAAGTAACCATTTCTTATTCTGTTTCAGAGTCGGGGTAAAACAATTGAGGCATTGAGGCATTAAGGCAATAAGGTAATAAGGCATAAGGTATAAGGTATGAGGTATAAGGTATGAGGTATAAGGCTCGGCGCGGTTCAGCTTAAACTCGCTGGTAAATGGTGAAAAGAATTTGAAATGATACATCGTTCACTGTGAAATAATCATGTGACTTGTTAATCCTTTCTGCACTTTTATGTAAACTTTTAAACATCTCTTTCCATACGTTACCTTTGCACGCTGAATAAAAATTATAGTCAATAAGTCATTGAGTCATTAAGTCAATTGGTCATTAAGTCAAGGAGGCATTGGTAAACGAGCAATTAAGATTGAGCAATTGAGCAATTGAGATGTGCTGCTATGAAAGATGCAGTACAAGGGAGTGACACAACCGGAGCAGAAGAAAGAACAAATGTTT
>CAXUMK010000396.1:0-1660 GCA_964251885.1 uncultured Segetibacter sp.
GACGCAACGATGACTCATAGTAGTAATGCAGCCCGGCTCCAAAGAAAGCCACTGTACATTTTTATGCCGGGGGAAGTATAATAAGGAAAAGGGGAAATTGAATATCATTTATCAAGCAACAACCTAATGATTACTGCCAGAAATATTTTAACCGCATTGTTTTTAAATCTTCTTTTCATTCAATGCAGCAAGAACTCTTCTACTAATACGCCATTACCAGTCACACCAGATGCAATAAAGATCGTTGGTGTTTTGGTGAATTCGCTGCCTGTTAGTGCAACTAATTACAACATCAAAGGAAAGCCGGTAATAAAGTTTTCATTTACAGGAGCAGTCAGCAGAACGTCAGCAAACACCAACTTTTCTTTTAAGGCAAGCACAGGCACAAATGTGGCTTTCAATATCACTTTTGATAATAATGACAGCGCCGTAATTATTCAGCCTTCTTCAGACCTGAACGGGATAACCCAATACACCGTTACCGTTTTACCCAACCTGGTTTCTGCTAAAGGTGGAGGCCTGATAAGTGGAACAACAGTTAAAATAGTTACGGCGGTTGACCCTTCCAACAAGTTTCCTGTTATCTCTGATAATGACTTGTTAGATACTGTGCAAAAACGAACCTTCAGATACTTCTGGGATTTCGGTCACCCGGTATCGGGACTTGCAAGAGAAAGAAATACGTCTGGTGATGTTGTAACAACAGGAGGTTCAGGATTTGGTATTATGGCAATTGTTACTGCAGTTAGCCGAAATTTTATCAGCCGGGCAGACGGACTTGCAAGAATGCAAAAGATCATCGATTTTCTTACAAACAAAGCTGATCGTTTTCATGGAGCTTTTCCGCATTGGCTCGATGGTAATACAGGCAAGGTTGTACCCTTCAGCACCAAAGATGATGGAGCAGACCTGGTTGAAACATCTTATTTAATGCAAGGCTTGCTGACTGCAAGACAATTTTTTAATGGAGGAAGTGCTGATGAAAAGTCGGTAAGAGACGGGATCAATGCATTATGGAATGGCGTTGAATGGAACTGGTTTACCAAAAGCAATGAAAAGGTTTTATACTGGCACTGGAGCCCAAATTATAACTGGGATATGAACGTACAGATCAAGGGTTGGAACGAGGCTTTAATAACATATACACTTGCCGCATCTTCTACAACTTTTGCCATTACAAAAGATGTATACGATCAGGGATGGGCTTCTAATGGTTCATTTAAAAATGGAAACAGCTACTATGGCATTCAATTGCCTTTAGGTTCCGATAAAGGCGGTCCGTTATTCTTCGCTCATTATTCGTTCCTTGGCATCAATCCTAACGGTTTAAATGATGCTTATGCCAGTTATCAAACACAAACTAAAGCACACAGTTTAATCAATTATAACTACTGCATTCAAAATCCGAACGGCTTTTATGGCTACAGTGATTCGTGCTGGGGACTAACAGCCAGCGACGATAACAAAAGCGGTTATCTTGCTCACGAACCCGACAACGATGATGGCGTTATTAGTCCAACTGCTGCAATATCTTCAATTCCTTACACTCCTGTTGAGTCGATGAAAGCCTTGAAGTACTTTTATTACAGGCTTGGCGATAAGATATTTAAAACGTATGGTTTTACAGATGCCTTTTCACTAAACAACACATGGTTTGCCG
>CAXUMK010000396.1:1670-4186 GCA_964251885.1 uncultured Segetibacter sp.
TAGCAATAGACCAGGGACCCATAATAGTTATGATTGAAAATTACAGAAGCGGTTTGCTTTGGAACTTGTTTACCAGTTGCCCCGAAGTGAAGACCGGGATGAAGAACCTCGGCTTTTCTGCTCCTTACCTGTAGAGTAAATTTCAATCGTTTATACAGTCTATCTTTGTGCAGCTATCCTTTTAGCATTCTGCATGCGTATTCAAAATACCGTAAGCTGTTTATGTTTTTTTATCGTACAGGTTCTGGTTGCAGAAGTTGTAACGGCACAGGACAGCATAAGGCAAATGCAAAGACCGGTTTTCGCCCAGGCTTCTTTATTATATGATTTCCCCCAGAGTTATGGATTAACTGCCGGTATTAACAGGCCGTTTGCTTCTGTAATAAAAAATAAAGTTCATCTTAACGGCCGTATTACCAGTAAACAAAAAGAATTTTTCTTCGCGGCAAATGTTGGGTTTTACAGGTATCCGTTTAACAGCACTGGATTGTTTCTGTTTCCTTCGGTTGGTATTCGCAGGGTTAAGTCGTGGCATTATCAAGAGTTTGCAGCAGGAGCAGGTCTTTTAAGAACTTTTTATGATGGCAGAGTATATGAAGTAGATGCTGCCGGCAACGTAAAGGAACTTTCGCTTTTTGGAAGATTTTATGCAACAGCTAATTTCTCTTATGCGATCGGCTGGCAATTGAAAAAACCATCTTTACAAAAACTGGATATACAGGTAAAACCGCAACTGTGGTTCCAGTTTCCGTATAACAGTTTTATTAAGCCTCATATTTCTGTAGAGGCAGGACTAAGATACCATTTCAATAATGTGAATATTAAATCGAGAGTGCGTACAAAACATATAAACAGATGAAACTGAAAAATGCCGCTTTACTTACCTTGTCTTGCTGCTTTTTTGTAACCGCATGTAAAAAAAATGCTCCTTCTATAAGCACAAATGCGGATGATATTTTTTGGGTTACCAATGCAGGTTCCGACATGCCGGTTTGGGTAAAAGGAAATACTGCTTCAAAAACATTTATCCTTGTAGTGCATGGTGGCCCCGGAGAAGGAGCTTATAATTTTGCTGATGATGAAACAGCAAGGCTTCGCGCAAAATACGCAGTCGCCTACTGGGATCAGCGTAATGCAGGAAGCGCGGCAGGAAACAGCAATTATCAAAATCTTTCTCTTGCGCAAATGGTGAACGATTTTGAGGCTGTAGTTAAGGTGCTCAAATACAGGTATGGAAACATCAGTGTGTTTATTTACGGACATAGTTTTGGCGGCCTTCTCGGCGCTGCTTACCTCACCACCGGAAATAATCAATACGAGATGAAAGGATGGATTGATATTGACGGCGCTCACAATTATCCGCTCACAAATGCATTGTCAAAAAAAATGTTGATCGATACGGGAACCTCAGAAATCGCAAAAGGAAGAAATGTAAGCGAATGGACCCAAATTGTATCTTACTGTAAAACCCATAATCCCAACAAATCTTTCGATGCAAGTTCTAAGATTGAGGAATATGCCTATGATGCGCAGAAATATATGGGTGTAAATGAAAAAGGTGATGTTGTCTCTCTCTTTTCGCCCGAAGACCCCATGAGTTTACTGGCAAATTGGTATAAGATGTTTAATACAAGTGCAGGCGATGAGTTTATCCAAAGCCTGCAGGATGACCGGTATTCAAAACAATTAAGCAAGGTTACCATTCCTGCTTTGCTGCTTTGGGGGAAGTACGATTTTACGGTTCCCTCAGGTGTAGGCGAAGATGCACGAAAGAACCTGGGATCATCATACACAAGGTTTGTAATTTTCCCCCACTCAGGTCACCGGCCAATGCAGGGCGATACTGATTCGGCTGAAAATGAAATTATCAGTTTTGTAGACAAGTTTAAATAATGATTTTAATTATAGTTGCTGCAGTTATACTTCCCGCCATATAAAATCTGCAGTGATTTTTTTGGAGCCGGGCTGCATTACTACTATGAGTCATCGTTGCGTCGCACACTTCCTCTGAAGGTACTTGCTTCGGCAAAAGTAAGCCGTCATTGCGACTAATTAATTTTTGGTTCCCAAACAAGTTCTATGAGGATGACATGATGTGTCATTGGCGGCACAGCTTGTCCCGCAACAAAAGCGGGAAAGCAATCCATTGCGTAAAAACGGACTGCCGAAAGCGAGTGTTCTCTTTTTTCATTAACAGTTTTCACGCAAAGGCGCAAAGGCGCAAAGATTAGATTATGTCTTGCTTTACATTTTCTCTTTCCTTGCGCCTTTATGTTGTTCCTTTGCGTCATTGCGCCTTTGCGTGCTGTTATTTTGCGTTCTTTACGTGGCTCTTCCTTTGTCGTGCGAGTGATTTTGGGAATGTGTCATTGGCAGGAGGAAAGACGAAGCAATCCCCTTCGAAATGACATTCTTTAGCTTTGACATTCTTAGTTTTTCAATAAATACTTATCCAACTAAATAGTGTTTGTCCGAAAACGCGTTAAAAATAATTTTTCTTTTGAGGTTTTGAAGAA
>CAXUMK010000397.1:0-4184 GCA_964251885.1 uncultured Segetibacter sp.
CTGAAAACAAAGCCAGTATTGGATTAGAAGGTTTTCGGACAGACACTATTTAAGGTTTTTTATACAAAAAATTATCAGTTGCGTGTTTGGTCTCTGATGAATAACGTTTCCGGGTACAAGTGTGCGACGCAAGAGAAGCCCCATGTATAACCTTCAGCCCGGCTCAAAAGAACTCTTAAAACAATTCACCCTGCCTGTATAAATCAAAAAGGCAGGCGGTAAGATTAAAAGTGAAATGAAAGAAAAACCCATACCAAAGGGTATTGTATTTGCGGCGAAGGTTTCCGATAAAAAAAGCAAAAGGGATAAGCCACACCAGTGACATCAGGTTTAAATGCATGATGGCGAATAAAAATGCTGTTACAGCAACGACCAGCCTTTCATCTAAAAAATTGTAGCAGTAATTATACATCACACCTCTAAAAGCGAGTTCTTCGAAAATAGCGGGCATCAATGCTATTGAGTAAAACATGACAAGAGCAGGATAGCTGTACAGCCTGTAGGCATCATAATAATTGACCTCGGTGTGAAAAAAAGTAACATTCAACTCTCTTGCACTTAAGCTGACTAAAACAGAACCGGCAACAGCGATCATCATTACTCCCAATAAAATATACCATTTGAAATTGTTAAACCTCAAAACGGGTTTCATGTCCTTTCGGTTGAGCCATACAAAGCGTAAAGTAACTGCTGCCAGTATTAGTTCGATCCAGAAAAGCCGGTCGTAGCTGTCGAACCACGAACTGTGCTTGATCAGCAGGCATACAAAAAGATATATAAAATAGAAAATGAAAAGCAGCCTTAGATCGGCGTTGTTGAAGATATTTACAGTAACTGCTTCGGCATTAAGGTAGTTGCCGCACTGGTGGCAGTACCGTTGCTCGTGCTGCACTGTTGCTTCACATTCTTCACAGGTTGGTTGTATGTAATATTCTTCTAACATGCCTTACACTTTAAACTCTTCTTCTAAAATATCTGCGTGAAACGCTCCTTTTACTCCCCGCAAAAGAAAATAAATTAAGACGATTTGAACAAGCAGCATATATACTCCACCCGCTGTAGTGAATGCAGACGAAAAACCAGTAAGCGTATTAATAGCTGCAAACGTGAGCATGATAATTAAACTAATGAGCAGCGATGTGAAAGGCTTTTGCAAAGACCATCTTCCAAGTCCGGCATAAATCGCTCCTAAAACAATCATTACCAATCCCGTGATTACAGATTGCCTCATATCAGAGAAAACATAGAAGACACCAAACATGCAACAGGCCGCCAATACATACAATGCATTTCTGGCGTGTTCAATTTTTACTGAGCATTTTTTCTGGTGTTTCTTCCGCTCCTCCATACGCAGATTGTATAAAGCAAGCCGGTCTTTATCAGGATGAACAGGATAGCCGCAATTGGTACAAAAGTTATAATGCGGGTGATTGATAAAACTGCAGTTGCTGCAGCATAAAGGCAATTGAGTATTATGTGTTATTACGGGGAGCAGGCAGCTTTTTTTGAAAGCTGCATTGGTGTTATAGGCTAAAAGAGAATTTTGCAATTGCATCAATTGCAACTTAAGAAATAATTCAAATAAAAAAGCCTTCAGAAAGGAAGGCTTTGAAAAAAGAATTACTAATTATAGTTGCTAAGGGATACAAGTGACTCATTGCTTGTCGAATAAAGAATAAAAAGTAGAAGAGTGATCCTTTTCTTTTCTTCCACTGGAAGGAAAGAAAAGGACAAATCCATGATTGCAACGATGACTCATAGTAGCAATTCAGCCCGGTTCAAAAAGAATTCTACTTTTTATCCCTTGCACAATATCTCACTTCATCGGCATATCGCGTTTCAGCATTTCGTTGCGGTTAGCCATATCCCAGGAAGTATAAAAAACAAGTTTTACCCTTTTTGCCATCAGGTCAAAATTAATTTTATCAACCGTATCGGTAGGGCGATGATAGTCGGCATGTGTACCGTTGAAATAAAATATGATAGGAACGCCGTTTTTAGCAAAATTGTAATGATCGGACCGGTAATAAAAACGGTTGGGATCTTTCAGATCATTAAACCTTCTGTCGAGCTGCATCTTTACATAAGTGCGGTTGGCAGAGTCGGTGATGGGTTTTAAATCACTGCTTAGTTTATCATCACCAATGATGTAAACATAATTTAAGGAGTCGCCTTTGTAAGTAGGATCTATGCGGCCAACCATGTCTATGTTTAAATCAACAGATGTTTTATTTAAAGGAAAAGCAGGGTTTTCACTGTAAAACTCAGAACCAAGCAATCCTTTTTCTTCACCTGAAACGGTCATAAAAACAATGCTTCTTCTGGGTCCGTGGCCTTCGTTTCTTGCGTTAGCATACGCTTCTGCTATTTGTAAAACGCTTGTCGTTCCCGAGCCATCATCGTCGGCGCCATAATAAATTTCTTTTCCTTTTTTGCCTAAATGGTCATAATGACCGGTGATGATAACGTATTCATCTTTCTTATCTGTTCCCGGCAAAAGTGCTAATACATTGCTGCTTTGCAAAAGCAGGGTTCTCTTATTTATCGTAAACTGAGCATTTGCCTTATACTCGCCCGTTGGAATATTCTTTATGCTTTGCAGCAACTCTTTAGGATTTAAGCCCATGAGCTGGTGCGCAACATCGCTCGAAACAGTTATTGCCGGAACGGGAGCCGCAGCGGCAACAGGTCTTTTTAAATACATCGCGCCTTTGGTATCTGCCATCGTCTTCCTGGGAAAATCTGACGACATTACAAAGACTCCTTTTGCGCCAAGCGAACGCGCTTTTTCTACTTTGGATCGTACAGAATAAGGGCTTCTGCCGTTCACTACAGTTGTGGGAGCATCGGGAGTTCCCTCCAAAATCAAAACCCATTTGCCTTTTATGTCGAGGTCAGTATAGTCGTTTCTTGAAGAGTCGACTATGCCGTAAGAAGCGAATACAATTTCTCTAATGTTGTATGTTCCATTAGCTGCAGAAGCGATATTTAAAGAAAAGGATGAGTCCAGCGTCAGGTTTTTTCCATCTACTTTAAGGCTTGCTTCGATTAAAGTATCCTGGTAAATCGGATACTGCATCTGGTAACCGCCGGTAGTGCCGGGAAGCAAGCCAAGCTTGTGAAAATAATTTTCAATATAAGAGGCTGCCCTTTTCTGGCCGGGCGATGCAGTTTCCCTTCCTTCCATTTCGGGGCCTGCTATTACCGTAAGCTTTTCCTTTAATGCTGCCGGAGTAATGGTTTGTGCATACTTGTTTTCAAAATCAACAGTTTGTTTTTGTGCGGTTGCATTCAATCCTGCTAACAAAATAGCAGGCAATAGTATTTTTTTCATAAATTTTTATGGGGCAGATTATTATTGTTTACTTGTTTGCCGCCTGGTGCGGAGGCGCGAAATTAAGGTACATCACCCAATGTCATTAACTTAGATTTTTTGGGAACAAACATTTGTTCTTTCTTCTGCTCCGGTTGTGTCACTCCCTTGTACTGCATCTTTTTATAGCAGTTCATACCCTGCATTATCAGTACAACATTTTTAAGTTATACTGCACACAGTATAAGATTGCATATCGCTGAATAATGAACAAAAGTACAAGTGTGCGACGCAACGATGTAAAATAGTAGTAACGCAGCCTGGCCCATAAAAATTCATTGCACATTTTTATGAGCCGGCAAGTATAATAACATTGGTACATTACCGTTAACTCCATTCTTCATTATCTTTCTTTATCATTTCTTTGTATGCCCTTTTTGAAACGACAATACTTAGCTGGTACAGCAAAAACAAAGGAACAAATACCAGCATTTGGCTCGTCCAATCGGGACTGGGCGTAATAACGGCTGCTACAACCAGTATAACCACAATCGCATATTTGCGGTACGAGGTTAAGAAGTCAGGGGTGATAAGTCCGATCTTGGTAAGTACATAAGTAAGAACCGGCAATTCAAAAGCAATTCCGCAGCCGATTATAATATCTACCAGGTTTTCGAGATAATCATTTAAAGTAGGCCTTGTCTCCAAAATTGCAGACGTGCCTAATGTATAATTGGCAAGAAAATTAAAGGTAAAAGGCCCGAGCAAAAAATAACCGAAAGCTGCTCCGGCAAAAAAGAATAAAGACACATAAAATATGCTGCCCCGTGTACTTTTTAATTCAGATGGTTTTAGTGCAGGTTTAATAAAA
>CAXUMK010000398.1:0-4041 GCA_964251885.1 uncultured Segetibacter sp.
GGAGCCGCTGCCTTTGCACCAGCCATTGATACCTTTTTAAAAGAACATCTTTTTGTCGACATATTCAGTCGCGATGTACTCACTTACCAACAACGTGAATTAGCGACTATTTCAGTGCTTTCCGCATTGGAAGGTGTGGCATCACAGCTTGAATTTCATTTAGCAGTCGGGATAAATATCGGGCTTACAGAAAGCCAGTTGAAGCAGGTGTTTACGCTGATAGAAACACATATTGGAAAGAAGCAGGCAGAGGTAGCTAAAAGCGTATTGTTTAAAATTATTGATGGTAAACAATAACGTTATTCACTTTAATTTCAACTAAACTTATAAGGAGGCAATAAAATGGCAAAACATGAAGAAGTAAAAAACGGTGTCATCTTTCCTGCAGGCGAGAAGAATCCTTTTGGCCAATATTTTTTAGGACAAAGTTATTACAAAGGATTAGTAGCTGACCCTGAAGTGAATGTTGGTGTCGGGAACGTGACCTTTGAACCAGGATGCAGAAATAATTGGCACATTCATCGGGATGGTTATCAGATTTTATTGGTGACCGGTGGCGAAGGATGGTATCAACAAGAAGGAGAAAAGGCACAACTCCTAAAAGCCGGTGATGTTATTGTCACCTATGATGGTGTGAAACATTGGCATGGTGCTACAAAAGACAGTTGGTTTGTACACGTCGCAATCACAGCAGGTAAGCCTGAATGGCTGGAACCGGTGGATGATGAAACGTATAATAAATTATAAATGTAACTAAGCAATAGCGAGAAACCCTGAAAGCCCTTTTATTGGACTTTTTTTACGTCCTGCCGGGTCTCCTTTCTTTCAAATAACATTTTAGTTTTCTCGCTATTTAAGATGTGCGAACTATTGAGCTGTATTGATGTAGTGAGACGCAGAACATATATACTGCCCGCCTTATACATTTCCGGCTCACGGAACAAGTAGTGCATTGCTGAATAGGGAACAAATCGTCTCAAGTGTGCGACGCAACGATGCAAAATAGTAGCAATACAGACCGGCTCATGAAATTCATTATATTTTTACTCGCCGTTCAGTTTATATCGGCTTTTATTCTACTTGTAGTGCGTAAACCGCGTTATACTAAAGAATAAGCCTTCGCAAAAAATTCACTTACATTGTTTGCATCGGCCTTTTCTGAAAGATAGCCAATATAGTTATCGGGCCTTACTATCATTACAAACGCCGCCGGAAGACCCACTGCCTTAAAAGCTTTATTGTTACTGTTGTTTACTTCAATAGGCAACAGGCGAAATAATGATGTATTCAATTGTTCAAATCCATCAGCAGATACGTTGTACAATAAAACCGTAAATGGACTGATGGCTTTTTCGTTTATGAGTGTATAAATTGAGGTTGTTATGTTGTTAAGCGTTAACAAACAATAGGGCAGTCGGCGGCCTGCCTTAATCTTTCCTGCTTTCCCTTTCGCTAAAGAAGAAGATGTATAATTAATTTGTATCTGCGATACCTGATGGAATATTTGCCTGCGTACCGTTTTGGATTTGGTAATAAGGGGTATGAAAAAAGGGAGAAAATACAACCGGAATAAGTTGTACCAAAAACTGTTGGTTGACATAAACGAAAACATTTTATCATTTGTTTGTAAAAGCTTTGCCGCCACAGGATTTCTTTCTTCATGATAAGTGCTTAATAGTGACGGCAAGGCTTTGCCTTTTTGCACCAGCGCCAGCTTCCACGCCAGATTATAAGCGTCCTGCAAGCCAGTGTTCATTCCCTGTCCGCCGACCGGACTATGTACGTGTGCGGCATCACCGGCAAAAAAGATATTGCCTTTGCTAAACCTGTAAATCTTTTTATGGTGCGAACGGTAAGTAGAGTGCCAGTTGGTATCATAAAAATGTACCCATGGCGTTTGCATTCCTTCTTTTACTTTGTCTAATATTTCTTCAAACGGAAGATTATATTTGTGATAATATTCAACCGGTAAAATTCCCAGCACACGAAAATGATTTTCGCCCTTCATAGGAAACAGTATATTCATCCCATCCTTTCTTACAAACAGCGAGACCTTTTTAGATGAAAATCCTCCGTCTACACCTGTATCGGCTACAAAAAAAACATTGAGGTAAGAACCACCTGTAAAAGGCATTTTTGAGAAATCCCTGATTAAACTTTTACTGCCGTCACAGGCAATTAAATACCTGCATTCATACACAATATCGTTGTCGCCCTGTTTCGCTTTCAGTATATACAATTCATTAACCTGTTCAATGCCGGTAATGCAGGTATTCCATTGTACACTCCTGTTTTGCGCTAATAAATTTTTGTATAACAGGTTTTCATTTTTGCTTTGCTCGTACATCATCAGGTAAGGAAACGGACTTGCATTTTCATCAGGATTGACAATGGTTACAGAGGCGGCGATTTTTCCATTTTTATAAAGGGTCATGCCGTCATTTTTTTGTCCCTCAGCCACTATTTGACTGCTCAATCCAAGCTGTTCATAAATCTCCATACTCCTCGCATGTACCACCAATGCTCTTGACTGATCGGTCGGTCCTGATTTTTGATCGAGGATGATATGATCTATTTCAAAGCGGGTTAACTGGTTGGCAAGCATAAGCCCGGTTGGCCCCGCACCAGCGATGATGATTTGATTTGATTGCGTTTTCATGAAAGTGTAAGCAATGTGATTAAAGAGATTTATTCTGCTTTAGGACTGTGAATATAATATTTGAATTAAATTCTTTCAGCAGTTTTATCTTTCTTTCTCATCAACCGGAGTAATAAATATATTGGTTATGTAAGGACACTTATTTTGGATATCTGCCTTGATTCTGTCAATTGCTTCTGTTATCTCAGAAGTGGTGAGATGTTCATTAAAAACGTTGGTAACAGAAGTATAATTTCTTCCGGAGCCATATACATCGAAGGGGGATTACCATTGATCACTTTCACAGAACGGTCGGCTTCAGCAATCCTGATCACCTCTTTCAATATACTTTCATCAATGCTTTCTCCCATCAGCAGGCTGCGGCTTTCGCGGGCCAATAAAAGAGAAATGACGGTTAAAATGATACCGATAAGAATAGAAGCAATTCCGTCGAAATAGGGATTATGAAATGTATGACCCAGAAAAATTCCTAAAAAAGCGACAATAAGCCCAAGCAGGTCAGCCGCATCTTCAAATAACACAACGAATGTAGAAGGGTCTTTACTTCTTTTAACGGCTTGCCAAAAAGGCATTGATTTGCGTTGCCTGTTAAATTCCCGCAATGCGGTAATGAATGAAATACCATCAAAAACAAACGCAAAAGCAAGAACAATATAATTCCACTTAGGATTAGTGAGCAGTGAGGGATGTTGTAAATGGGTAATGCCTTCATAAAACGAAATGCCTCCTCCCAGTCCAAAAATCAGGATGCTTACTATGAATGCCCAGAAGTATAATTCCTTACCATAGCCAAACGGCCTGTTTTTATCAGGCGGTTTTTTACTTTTACTAATGCCTAACAGCAGCAGTATTTCATTTGCTGTATCAACAAGCGAGTGAATGCCCTCAGAGATCATAGCCGAACTGCCTGTAATGCCGGCAGCTATAAATTTTGTAATGGCAATTGCCAGATTAGCTGCGAGAGCGCTATAAACAGGTATTTTAGATGCAGCCATAAAACGTATTGATTAACTAAGATGGTTGTAAAGCAATAACTTTTAATCTGAACAGGAATTTGCTGCATCAAAACTATATCGTTATCTGGTTTCCGCAGAATAAATGATACTAATAATGATTTGGTTTTGATGTGAGAATAGCAAAAAAATTATGAAGGTTTGAAAGTAGAAGTTAGGAGAGGGAGGTGGAGAAGGGAGAAGGGAGTCAGGAGAAGGGAGTCGGGAGTTAGGAGAAGGGAGTCGGGAGAAGGAAGTCAGGAGAAGGGAGATCTGCAAATACAAAAGAAGTTTTTTACAATCTGGGAATTGTAAAAGCTGCATTAAAATATGTCGTAAAAGTGCTACCGTGTGGACACATCTTTATTTGGTTATTTTAGTAATAATTTG
>CAXUMK010000399.1:0-4034 GCA_964251885.1 uncultured Segetibacter sp.
CTGCGAATGTTTAGAAAGGTTAACGATTATGAAGAGTGTTTCATCCTTATAAGTACGTGTAAAAGCAAGCGCTTTAGGATTTTCAACATGAATAAACTTCATGTCGCCGCGACCAAAGGCTTTGAACTTCTTTCGCATGTTTATCATGCGCTTCATGAACCAAAACAACGACGAGGTATTTAAACGTTGCATCTCTACGTTTACCGCTTCATAATTATATTCCGGATCGAGTATCACCGGCAGATACAATTTTTGAGGATTGGAAGCAGAAAACCCAGCATTCCTGTCGGGTGACCATTGCATTGGAGTACGCACACCATCCCTGTCGCCAAGATAAAAGTTGTCACCCATTCCTATTTCATCACCATAATAAATCACCGGGGTTCCCGGCATTGAAAACAAAAGGCAATTCATCAGTTCAATTCTTCGCCTGTTGTTTCCCATTAAAGGCGCCAAACGATGACGGATGCCAAGATTGATTTTAGCCTTCGGGTCTTTTGCATACACTTTGTACATGTAATCGCGTTCTTCGTCAGTCACCATTTCAAGGGTAAGCTCATCGTGATTTCGCAGAAACATTGCCCACTGGCAATTATCAGGAATAGCAGGTGTCTGTTCAAAAATGTCTGTAATGGGGTAGCGGTCTTCCATCTCCAAAGCCATAAACATTCGCGGCATTACCGGAAAGTGATAGTTCATGTGACACTCATCTCCGTTGCCAAAGTAAGCTGCCGAGTCTTCGGGCCACATATTTGCTTCAGCCAGAAATACCGTTCCCGGATGCTTTTCATCAACATGCGCTCTTAGCTTTTTTAAGAAGGCATGGGTTTCGGGCAGGTTTTCACCGTTTGTTCCTTCGCGCTCAAAAAGGTAGGGAACCGCGTCGAGCCTGAAACCATCTACACCCATTTCGCACCAGAAGTCGAGAACTTTAATAACCTCTTCCTGCACCAGCAAACTATCATAATTCAAATCGGGCTGATGATGAAAAAAGCGATGCCAGTAATATTGTTGTGCAACCGCATCCCAGGTCCAGTTGCTGGCTTCATAATCTGTGAAAATAATACGAACATCTTTCCATTGATCAGGATTATCTGTCCACACATAAAAGTCTCTTTCAGGTGATTCCTTAGGTGCTGTCCGCGCCCTTTGAAACCACGGATGCTGGTCGGAAGTATGATTAATGACGAGTTCAGTTATTACTTTCAGGTTTCGTTTGTGCGCCTCCTGCATAAACTCTTTAAACTGGCTGATATTTCCATAACGCGGGTTAACGCTGTAGTAGTCAGCAATGTCATATCCATCGTCTTTAAGCGGTGAAGGATAAAACGGAAGCACCCAGATAGCTGTCACTCCCAGATCCTGCAGGTAATCCAGCTTTGTCATCAAGCCCTGAAAGTCCCCAATGCCATCGCCGCTTCCATCGCAAAAGGCCTTTATATGCAATTCATAAATAATTGCGTCTTTATACCAAAGCAGATTGTCTTCTGTTGTTGCATTATTTGCCATAAGTGCTTCTTATTTCAATTGAGTTGTAATGAGCATAATTTGCATGCCAACGGGAAAATATCGTTTAGGTCGATAACCTGTTGAAGATTTCGAATCCTTTAAATAATATAAGCATCAAAAGAGTTACGTTAATAAAATCGATGTAAACTGTTATTTCGCAAGTTAAAAGCATTATTAAAAGCAACGAATGGTGCTTATATTCCTAATCCATCCAAATGTCAAAAAAAGCTTCCTCTAACCTTACCTGTATCACGGGAGGAAACTCGACAGATAACACAAGCAACAAAAGCTGAAAGAGATATTGGGTTAGAAAAATTTCCTTTTGAGTAATTATTTTAACAATGTTGTTGCGCCTCTCACATTGCTTCTATATGAACCAACTTTTACCGTTGTATTGAAATAATGTTAAGCGGTCTTTATATTTATATTACGAAAGATTTTCTAATGATGTAACCCATTCATAGAAATGACTGCATTCTCTTCGTAACTTTTTTAATCCAATTTCTTTAAGGATTAATATTCCATCATTTACTTTATCATAAGAGTTACACAGAGATAAAATTCTTTTCGATGGAGCCATTTCAGGGCTCTCATTAATCAATTCAGGATTCTTATTAGGAAATGAATTTCTAATATTTGAGAAGCAGTTAATTGGTAACTTATTATAAAGCCCTAACCAATTTTCCATAATTGTTGTATCAGAATACATCAGAGTTTCATATTCGTGAAGCTGTATATATGGAATGAATTTATAGAAATGCAAATCCTCTTTTAAAAGCTTCTCCATTTCTAATACCCTGTTATAGGGCTGCAGATGTCTTGTTGTTGTATGTCCGGGAAAATCAGGTTTTAAACCATATAAATCAATTAAAGTTGTATGATACACATCCGGACACTCACGAAACCACTGGGTTACATCATTTTTAAATTTTTCATATCCTACAATTCCTCCACGTTTTCTTAATTTCCTATTTGACAATACTTTCCTAACTACAGTATACACACCAAAATTTAAAAGGTGAGGTCTTAATATATCTGTTACAAATCTTTCTTCAGAAAACCCCTCAGCAGTAATATTCAATCTTATCATGGTTTACCTCCAATGATGTTTTTATCCCACAGCTCCCCTAAAGAATAATCGGTTAACCATGCTTCAAGTTTTTCTTCATCTAACCTTATGAAAGAAGTTTCTGCTCCTTTTTTTTCAACAACTATAATATCATTTGCATCAAATTCATTTACTAAACTTACAGATTGAGTGGAGATAATTACCTGTGAACGTTTTGATGCTTTTATTAATAATCCTGCTAAAATTGTGATTGCAGATGGATGAAGGCCTAATTCAGGTTCGTCTAATAAAATAACTCTTGGTAATCTTCTTTGAAGGAGTAAGGTTGCCATACAGATAAAACGTAATGAACCATCAGATAATTCATTTGCAGTAAAAGTTTTATCAGAATAATGATCCATCCATTCTAATCTAATATTTTCCTGGTTTAATGGATTGGGCTCTAAGACAAAATCTTTGAAGAACGGTATTACCAATTGAATTGTTTTTACAATTCTTTCATAATATTCTTCCTCTATCTCTCTCAACACATACAGAAAAGCAGCTAAGTTTGAAGCGTCCTCAAATAAAAACCTGGTATCTGCTAAAGAACAGTATTTTTTAACTCCTGCGCTTTCACTTGTGTCGTGGAAGTGATATACTCTCCATTCTCTTAAAACCTCGTATACATGTTCTGCAATATTATAATTTTTTGCTTTTTTTGAAAGACCGCTTTCTTCTTCTGAAATGGCCACAATTTCCCAATAAGGTTCTTCATATCCTAATCCCCGAAATCCGCAATGTTCTAATGATATAAATAAACTTTCATTGTTAGCCGATTGCAGCTTCACTTCGTAAATGTTGGGAGAAAAATCTAAATAAATCTCGATAGCCTTCGTTTCTTTACTTCCATAGTATAGTAAACTTTCAGCGCCGATTTTGAGCGATACATTTTTTAGTCTTCTTTCAATTATATTTCTTAAAAATTTAAATAATGATATAAAATTAGATTTTCCGGCACCATTTTGACCAATCAGTACATTCATTTGTTTTAATTGAATGTCTTGATCCCGGATAGATTTATATCCTTTTACATGAACTACCTGTAACTGATGATAACTCATACGCACTCATTTTCAAAAATCAAATCTAATACTTAGAAACACACTTAAAAAATTACAATTTTATTTTCCATCTTAATAAAAATAAACCGCCGCATTGATAAGTGTAGTAACAAGTAAAGCCGTTCATCTTTTTAGAATCTTGTCAAACACATTATTACATTCTCAAACTTTATAGTATTTTGATCAGCAAGCTAAAGAGTGCTCATATCCCTTAACAAGCAATGCCATCAACTTAAGAAGATTTTTATAAGTTCTTACGTATAATAGAATATTTGGGTTTAGCTCCCTTTAGGGCGGGGGGGGTATGAGCTGCTATGAAAAGATGTGGTACAAGGGAGTGACACAACCGGAGC
>CAXUMK010000400.1:0-4028 GCA_964251885.1 uncultured Segetibacter sp.
CCAGATACAGGTTCGATTCCTGTCAAAGCCACTTTCACATTTCTTCCATCTGAACAAGGGATAAAAAGGGAGTAGAATTTTTTTTGAACCGGGCTGAATTACTACTATGATTCAACCGTTGCGTCGCACTCTTGTACTAAAGGTACTTATTTCGGCAAAAGAGAGCCGTCATTGCAAGAAGGAACGACGAAGCAATCCTTCTTCATTTGCTGTACCCGTTAAGCTGCAGGATGGATTGTACTTTTCATTTTTTATTCGTCAAGCCAAGAGACACTTGAATCCTTTGACAATTATAAATCGCCTCTTTTTATTACTTTTTTATCATTGCCTTTACCTAAACAAAAGCATATTAAAAAAAGCGGCTAATTCTTATTTTGAGGTGCTAATCAATTTAGATCACACATTCAAATTTGGCCGTATCATTCATTAGCTTCTAAGCCCAAAGGGCTTAAACAAAAATAGCCACGGGTGAAACCCGTGGTAAAGCAGATTAATTTTCAACAACCCTGAAAGGGTTGAATAACAAAAATTGAAAAGAACATCATAAAACAGAGAAGTTCGTTTGATAAGTACAAGCGATTGCTCATTGAAAATGAAATTGTTTTTGACGAAAAATATTTATTATAAATGAGGCCCAAATATTCAACCCCTTTGGGGTTGTTATAACTATATTTTATGCAACCACGGTTGCACCCGTGGCTACTTTAATTTAACCCTTTCAGGGTTTTCATCTCTATCGTTAGCACCACAAAAAAGAATTAGTCAAAAATCATCGATGTATAACGTACATTTTTCGTGTATTTTCTTTAAAAGCCGCCATAAAAAGACTCGGCACAAGAGTGCGACGCAACCGGAGCTGCTATAAAATACAACTGACGGCTACCCCCAAAAAATTGCAAATACCTAAACAGGGCAAAGCAGAATGAAGCGTTTTTCTTTATAAGAACATTACAACATTCAAACAGGTTGTGTAGCTATCTTTACAGCTATGGCAAAAGACGAATCTGCAACAGTTGAAACTACAGAGGCAGAAGAACAAATAGAAGTGTTTGGTGCACGGGTACACAACCTTAAAAACATTGACATTTCCATTCCTAAAAATAAGCTCGTTGTTATAACCGGGGTAAGCGGAAGTGGCAAATCTTCGCTTGCTTTTGATACGATTTATAACGAAGGACAGCGCCGGTACATGGAAAGCTTCAGCGCTTATGCAAGACAGTTTATAGGCGATATGGAAAGACCCGATGTAGATAAAATAACCGGGCTGAGCCCTGTCATTTCTATTGAACAAAAGACAACCAATAAAAATCCGCGTTCAACAGTAGGCACCATTACCGAAGTATATGATTTTATGCGGTTGCTGTATGCAAGAATTGGCGACGCTTACAGCTACAATACCGGTAAGAAAATGGTGAAATGGAGCGAAGAAGAAATTGTAGAAAATATATTTTCAAAGTTTAAGAACAAGAAAATTACGCTGCTTGCGCCGCTGATAAGAGGTCGCAAGGGACACTATCGCGAACTGTTTGAAGATGTAAGAAAGAAAGGTTTTTTGAAAGTGAGGATTGACGGGGAAGTAAAAGACCTGAAAGAAAAAATGCAGGTTGACCGCTATAAGATACACGATATTGAACTGGTGATTGACAGATTGCAGGTAACAGACGATATGAAGGTAAGGCTTAGCCAGAGTGTTCAAAAAACATTGCACATTGGTAAAGACCTGATGTTTGTAGCCCCCCAACCCTCCGAAGGGGAGCTACAAAAAGCCCCTCCTTTGGAGGGGTTTGGGGAGGCTTTCTACAGCAAACAACTCATGTGCGAAGAAACCGGTTTGAGCTACGAAGAACCGTCGCCAAATGCATTCTCATTCAACTCGCCTTATGGCGCCTGCCCGACCTGTAAGGGCTTAGGCAGTGTGTACCAGGTAAATATGGAAGCTGTAATTCCCGACTGGAACAAAAGCATTAAGGAAGGAGCGATCATTCCGCTCGGCGAAGAGCGTGAAGCATATATATACAAGCAGATTGTGCAACTGGGCAAAAAGTATAAGTTTAGCGTAGACAAGCCCTTAAAAGACTTATCTGAAAAAGCGCTCAACGTTATTTTATATGGCAAAGAAGATGCTGCCGCAGATATGGAAATATCAGGCGAATACGAAGCTTTACCCGGAAATATGTACCTGACCGAATACGAAGGAATTGTAAATATGCTGAAGCGTTGGTTTGGCGGAAGCAGCAGTGAATCTTTAAGAGACTGGGTGGAGAAGTTTATGATATTAAAAAAATGTCCCGCCTGCGAGGGAGCAAGACTGAAGAAAGAAAGCCTTTGGTTTAAAGTGAATGAAAAGAACATTGCAGAATTGAGCCAGCAAGACCTGGATAAATTAGTTGAGTGGTTTAAAGGAATAGAAGAGAGGCTGAGCAAAAAACAAAACACCATTGCAAAAGACATTTTGAAAGAAATACGTGAGCGCTTAGGCTTTTTACTCGACGTCGGGCTGACTTATCTTACATTAAACAGGTCTTCTAAATCGTTAAGTGGTGGCGAAAGCCAGCGTATCAGGCTGGCTACGCAAATAGGTTCTCAGTTGCAGGGCATTACTTACATTTTAGATGAACCAAGCATAGGCCTGCACCAAAGAGATAACAAGCAACTAATCGTTGCGCTTAAAAATTTAAGGGATATTGGAAACAGTGTTTTGGTGGTAGAGCACGACAAAGACATTATGCTTGCCTCAGACCATTTGATTGATATTGGCCCTAAAGCAGGCAAGCATGGCGGCCAGGTAGTAACTCAGGGCACTCCTGCTGAAGTATTGCATTCCGGTTCGCCGACTTCTGCCTATTTAAGTGGTGAAAAGTCAATTGCAGTTCCTGCAGAAAGAAGGGCGGGCAACGGAAAAGTACTCGAGTTGAAAGGCGTCAAAGGCAATAACCTGAAGGGCGTAAATGTAAAGTTCCCGTTGGGAAAATTTATTTGTGTGACCGGCGTAAGCGGCAGCGGAAAAAGTACTTTGATAACAGAAACGCTTTACCCTATTTTATCAAAGCACGCCTTCAACAGCAAGATGACTCCAATGGAGCATAAAAGCATAACGGGTCTTGAGTTTATTGATAAAGTGATTGAGATAGATCAAAGCCCGATTGGGAGAACGCCAAGAAGCAATCCCGCTACCTACTGCGGCTTCTTTACCGAAATAAGAACCTTGTTTTCTGCTATACCCGAAGCAAAAATAAGAGGTTATGCCGCAGGCCGGTTTTCATTTAATGTAAAGGGCGGAAGATGCGATGTGTGTGAAGGCGGCGGCATGCGGGTAATTGAAATGAACTTTTTGCCGGATGTATATGTGCCGTGCGAAAAGTGCAACGGCAAACGATACAACCGCGAAACGCTTGAGATACGCTACAAAGGAAAATCAATCAGCGATGTGCTCGATATGACGGTTGACGAAGCGGTTGGCTTCTTTCAAAATGTGCACTATTTATATCGTAAAATCAAAGTGCTGCAGGATGTAGGGCTTGGGTATATCACACTTGGACAGTCGGCAGTTACCCTTAGCGGCGGCGAAGCACAGCGTGTAAAACTGGCAACTGAACTGGCGAAAAAAGACACCGGTAAAACCTTTTATATTCTCGACGAACCTACAACCGGATTGCACTTCCAGGATATTCAGCACTTGCTGGACGTATTGAATAAATTGGTTGACAGGGGAAATAGTGTGCTTGTTATTGAGCACAATCTCGATGTAATAAAAGTAGCTGACCATATCATAGACTTAGGTCCCGAAGGCGGTGATGGCGGTGGTAAAATATTATTTGAAGGCACTCCTGAAAACCTCATAAAAGTAAAAGCAAGTCATACCGGAAAGTTTCTTGCAGTAGAGTTGAAGAATAAATAGACGTTTGTGGATTGTCGCTTTTAGTGGTAAAGTTTGAGGGATTGAAGGATTGAGGTTTGAAGCTATTATTACGAGTGGCGCAAGGGATTTCTTCGCAATGCTTGTACTGCTTGCTGCATATTGTCCAATA
>CAXUMK010000401.1:0-4018 GCA_964251885.1 uncultured Segetibacter sp.
ATTTATCACTTCAGAAAAGATAACGTACAATCTCATTCATGCTAATTTCTTTATGTCGGGTCTTGTAGCCGTATGGATAAAAGAAGCATTGAATATTCCTTTTGTAATCACTTTTCACGCATTGGGTTATGTAAGGCAGATATACCAGGGCAAGAGCGATAAATTTCCGGCTGAAAGAATACAGATAGAAAGAGAGATTGTACAAAATGCAGATGCTGTAATTGCAGAATGTCCGCAGGATAAATCGGATTTGATTCAATATTACAATACTCCCGTTGATAAGATCACTATCATTCCATGCGGTTTCAGTTCTAAAGAATTTTATCCTATTAGCCGTGAAATTGCATGTACACTGGTTGGTTTACAAACAGATGAAAAAATTCTGCTGCAATTAGGCAGAATGGTTCCCCGAAAAGGTGTTGATAATGTAGTTAGGGCTTTGGGACGTCTTAAAAATTCAGGAGTGCCATACAGGCTGGTAGTAGTTGGCGGTGAAACAGATGATCCAAACCCAATGGCTTGTCCTGAGATTGCAAGATTGCAAAAAATTGCCCGTGAAGAAGGTGTGGAGGATAAAGTAACTTTTGCAGGAAGGAAAAACAGGGAAATGCTGAAGTATTATTATTGTGCTGCTGATATATTTATCTCCACTCCCTGGTACGAACCTTTTGGCATTACTCCTCTCGAAGCAATGGCATGCGGAACACCTGTAATAGGCTCAAATGTTGGCGGAATAAAATACAGCGTTGTAGACGGCAAGACCGGGTTTCTTGTTACACCCAACAATCCTGATGCGCTGGCGCAAAAAGTGAACCTGCTTATATCTGATCCTGCCTTGCTTCAGCAGATGAAAAACGCTTCTATACAAAGGGTAAAAGAAAATTTTACCTGGCAAAAAGTAGCTTTATCGGTAGCAGAATTGTACAAGCAAATACAAGTACCTGCATTGATTTCACAATCAAGAACACAGGAAACAATCAATAAAAAGAGTCAGGCTGCATAGTTTTTTTGGGATACCAGCATCGGTTTTCATGTCATCATCGTTGCGTCGCAATCACTTCATCTGCAAACCAATGAGCAGCTTTAGTTTTCATTTGCAAGAGATGCTTCCCATTCCCAAATCCTTACTTGTATATTTGCACGATGACCGAAAAACGAAAAGCTGTTTTCCTCGATAAAGACGGAACCCTCATACCCGACATTCCTTACAACGTAAATCCCGATCTGATTACTTTACAGCAAGGCGTGACAGATGGATTGAAATTGCTGAAAGCAGCCGGATATGTTTTTGTAATCATTTCTAACCAGGCGGGAGTAGCACGGGGATATTTTACCATAAACGAATTGGAAAAGGTCAAACTTAAAATGAACCTTTTGCTAAATAAGGAAGGTATTGAAATAGAAGGTTATTATTTTTGCCCTCATCATATTGACGGAAAAGTGCCTGAATATACAAGAGCATGTGAATGTAGAAAACCAAAGCCGGGAATGCTGTTGCAGGCGATGCAAGACATACATATTGATGCAGAAGGCTCGTGGATGATTGGAGACATTCTCAATGATGCAGAAGCAGGTAACCGCGCCGGATGCAGAACAGTTGTCCTGAATAACGGCAACGAAACAGAATGGATACAAGGCGGCTTTCGCACTCCCACTTATATCGCTGACAGCTTTCTCAACGCAGCTAACTTTATCATTGATCATCCAAACGTAACGAAGGAGTTAAATGACACAAAGCTGGCAGCATTGTAAAAATATTCTCATAATCAGGGCCGATAACATGGGCGACCTCATGATGTCTCAGCCTGCCATCAGAGCTTTAAAAGAAACTTTCGCATGCCGCATTACTGTTCTTACCTCTTCGATGGCAGCCGGTATTGCTCCTTATATTTCCGAGATAGATGACGTAATCGTTTTTGACCTTCCCTGGATAAAAGCAAAGGAAACAATCGGAAGTAAAGAAACATTTGCCTTAGTTGAATTGCTTTCACAAAAGCAGTTTGATGCCGCAGTTGTCTTTACAGTTTTCAGTCAAAATCCTTTGCCCGCTGCAATGATTGCTTTTATGGCCAGTATTCCTCTTCGCCTGGCATACTGCCGCGAAAATCCTTATAATTTACTTACCAATTGGGTTCCAGATAAAGAACCTTATACCTTTATACAGCACCAGGTACTGCGCGACCTTGCTCTTGTACAATCTGTTGGTGCTGATACGCAAAATCGTATTTTGAATTTGAATATTCCTGATACAGCTTTTGAAAGAGTAAAAAGTAAGTTAGAAGAGGCAGGCATCAATACCACTAAACCCTGGCTGATATTTCATGCAGGAGTGAGTGAAAAAAAGCGCGAATATCGGTCTCATTTGTGGGTGAAAGCTGCAAAGAAACTGATAACTGAAAAAGGTTTCCAGGTGTTGTTTACAGGTGCAGCCTCAGAAAAAATTCTGTGTGACGAATTGGCTAAGCAAACCGGAGAAAATGCATTTTCAGTTGCAGGATTGTTCAGCCTGGATGAATTTATAGCGCTTATAAAAAAGTCTCCTGTTGTTGTTTCTGTAAATACAGGAACTGTCCACATTGCGGCTGCGATGAACACGCCGGTTGTTGTTTTATATGCCCAAACCAATCCGCAACATTTGCCTTGGATGGTTCAAAACAGAATACTGGAATTTGAAGTCGAAGAAAGCAGCCGCAGTAAAAACGAAGTCATTCAGTACCTGTATAAAGAAGTATACAACAAACCTGCAGCTATACCTGAAGCCAGTGAGGTCTACGATGCAGTTATTGAATTATTAGCAGAGACTGCACAGTCAGCAGGAAAAATTTCAGACTTTCAAACTACCAAATAATAAACCTCCCAATTCTTCCTTTACGTAATTAAGATTTTGGGTAGTTGTCCAGTCAATGGTGCGATGTAATTTTTTATTTAACGGACCCCACCGATATGGTTCTCCATCCAAACTGATCACAATACTTTTGGTTTTAAGAGCAGCCGCTATATGCGAAACCCCGGTACAGTTTGATACCAGTGCAGCAGCATTTTTTATTAAAACAGCTACAGCCCCCAAAGACGTTTTGCCTGCGGCATTTACCGGTTTATGTTTCATTTGCTGAATGACGTTGTCAACAATATCCATTTCATCTTTTGTTCCGGTAACGACAACCTGCAAACCATTTTCAATACAAAAATCTCCTATCACAGCAAAGTTTTCCGGTTCCCATTGCCGGTTTACACCCCTTGCTCCGGGATGCAGAATTACGTATTCATTTGCGATCACGGGTAAAGCTGCTTTTTCAAAATCTTCTTCATCTTTTTCAGTTACCGGAAATTCAAGTTCGGTAGTATGCTCATTTACGCCTAAATGCTCCATCAATTGCAAATGCCTGTAAATCTCATGTATATCGCCGGGGTATTCTATAAATAAATCTTTATCCGGGCAATAATTATCTTTTGTATAAAAACCTGCAGTATACTTTGCCGCAAACAAATCGGTAAGCGGGTTAGAAATAACGCCGCTTCCCTGCATTTGCAAAGCCAAATCAAAATGCTGCTCCTGCACCTGCTTTAAAAAATCAGGAAAAGCAAGGCGCTCAGCAGGTTGTTCGGGTAAGCCGGGATAACCCGGAAAAATAATCAAAGAATGAAAATATTGCGGAAATCTTTCGATAAGTATTTTTGCCCAGGGCAAACCTATTAAAGTAATTTCTGCATCAGGATATGCCCCATGCAATGCTCTTATCGCTGGAATGGAACAAAGCATATCTCCTATTTGCAACGCACGAAAAACAACGATTTTTTTTATTCCTGTTAACTTCATATTCTATCATTTTCTCTTTTTATTTTGTAACCAGCTTTGTTATCCCTGGTATGTCTTTGGTTGCGACGCTCCATTCAACTCATGTATTTCTATGAAACTTAAAGGAGCAAATAACGTGATATTTTAAGATTGATAATTAGTGCTGTAAAAGTACAAGAGGTCGAGTAGGCAAGGGCATTTCAGCCCAAGCCTCTCACAGAA
>CAXUMK010000402.1:0-4015 GCA_964251885.1 uncultured Segetibacter sp.
CCTGCACGACTTTCAGATCGTCTAGCGTTCCAAATCTCTCATCAATTTTTCTGAAGTTGCTTACAGCGTAGCCGCCATCGCTTTCATTTTTGGGGCTTTCAAACAAAGGCATCAGGTGCAGAAAGTTTACGCCCAGTCTTTCAAAATAACCGAGCTTATCGCCGAGAGTAGAAATGTTGCCGCAGAAACGATCCACATACAGGCTCATCCCGGCAATTTCATTTGATAAAAACCAATGACCTTTTTCTGCTTTTGAAGCATCTCTTTTTTGCAATTCTGCCGACCTGTTTTTATATCCTTCCAGGATGGTTTGTATCAATAGTTCAAATGCTGCTTTGCCTTTGACATGATTTGCGTACAGCTTATTGTACAAAGTTTGAATTGCAGATATATTGGCAAGAAAGCGGGTGTAAAATAAATTATCCTCACCTGCAAAGTCGGTTTCACTTTGCAACAGTATGTTGATACGCTGATGAAGCTGGTAATCGTACATTTTCTTATTTATAGTTGTCGTGGGATATGAGTAACTCTTTGGCTTGTCGAATAAAGAATAAAAAGTAGAAGAGTGCGACGCAACGTCTGACTCATAGTAGTAATTCGGCCCGGTTCAAAAAGAAACCTACTCACCTTTTATCCCTTTTGGAATATAAATACGTAGGTATCATTGAAAGCTGCCTTGCTCTCTTTAAGGGGTTTTAAATATATTATTACTCAAATGTTTAAATGCCTCCATTGCGCCCATGTATTCGCAGGTTCTGGCGCCAGCTTTATTTGCATTGTGCACTATCTGTTTCCATTCTTCCGCAGGCAAAGATTGAATGTCACTCAATTTTTTCCCGCTCAACTGGTATAGCACTGCGCCGGTAAAAGCATCACCGGCGCCGGTGGTATCTACCGGCGTAACAGCAATGCTTGGGATAATCACTGTCGTATTATCAATGCCAAGCAGGGTGCCTTCTTTGCCCAACGTAATGGCAAATACTGCATTTGTTTTTTGCAATAGAGTTTGAGCGGCATCTTCTACGGTAACATTGCCTGTTATCATCATCGCTTCTTCGTCGCTCACTTTAAAGAAGTGACAACTTTTTAAAAAATTCCACGACTGGTCAACAAAATTCCGCATGTTATTTTTAAACAGCAGATGCCGGTAATTGGGATCGAAGCTGATAAAAATATTTTGCTGCAGGCATTTGTGCAGCAATCCCTGGTAAGCGATCTGCAAAGGTCCAGGCAAAAAAGCGGTTGCTGAACCGAAATGAGTGATAGAATATGCTGACAGATTGATATCTTCTATTTCCTGCCGGTTCAACAGACCATCTGCGCCCCGGTTAAAATAAAAATCCCGTTCACCGTTTTCCATCAGCGATACAAAGGCGAACGTGGTAAAATTGTTTTCATCTTTCAGCATCCAGGAAGTGCCTACTCCAAATGAATGCATTACATCGATCAAATGGTTCCCAAAAGGGTCTGCTCCAACTTTGGCTGCCAGGTCTACTGAACCGCCCAAGGCAGCAATGGCTGCTGCAACGTTGGCCGGCGCTCCACCGGCCTTCTTTAAAAAATGCTGCCCTTCTGTTAATGACTTGCCTACGTCGGAACAAATCATATCAATCAGCGCTTCACCAATACATAGAATTTTCATAATGGACCCCCAACCCCTAAAGGGGCTTTTAAACCTCACCCTCGGTCCCTCACCTTGAGGAGAGGGAGCCAGACTTTGGTATTTTAATTAATCTATTTTACTAACAACTCATCTTTATTCATTATAACTACATCGTGCAGAATAAATAATAAATGAAGATTTAGAAGAACCAATGCCTGAACCTCACCCTCGTTCCCTCTCCTTAAGGAGAGGGAGGCCGTGCTTTGGTAATTTAATCACTCATTTTTACTAACACATCTTCTTTATAACCTTCTTCCGCAGAATAAAGCAGAAATAAAATACAACCGAAGATGTGGAAGAACCAATGCCTAATTATACCCGACTGTACCGCCTCTTCTCCTTCAGGAGAAGAGGAAGGGAGATGAGGTCAATGTCATCATTCGGCGACCTCACCCTCGGTCCCTCTCCTTGAGGAGAGGGAGGCCGTGCTTTGGTAATTTAATCAATCATTTTACTAACACATCTTCTTTATAACCTTCTTCGGCAGAATAAAGCAGAAATATAATATAACCGAAGATGTGGAAGAACCAATGCCTGGCCATATCCTACTGCACCGCCTCTTCTCCTTCAGGAGAAGAGGAAGGGAGATGAGGTCAATGCGCTCACTTCGACGTCTTGATACTTCATTCGGCGACCTCACCCTCGGTCCCTCTCCTTGAGGAGAGGGAGGCCGGGCTTTCGTATTCTATTTATCATTTGCACTAACACGTCAGCTTTACTCCCATACAACCAGAATGAATAACTTCGTTCGATGTGGTAGAACCAATGCCTACCCATAACCAACTCCGCCGCAGCTTCTTCATTTGCCGAAATAATAATACAACGATGATGTGGTAGAACCAATGCCTGGCCATACCTGACTGTACCGCCTCTTCTCATTCAGGAGAAGAGGAAGGGAGATGAGGTCAATGTCCTCCACCCACCGGAACTTCTACATCAGCATCTACTTTTACAGACTTGATCAGTAAAGTTGCTGAGGCAGCAATCAGTAAAAAAATTCCGGCAAATGAAATGGCTTTACCGGGATCATTACCAAGAAAATTTTTCAGCACAAACCCAAAAGTCAGGTTCTGCAATATCATTGGAATCACGATCATCATGTTGATAATGCCCATATATACTCCATATCTTTCTTTAGGAATATTACCTACTACCATCAGATAAGGAACACCCATCATGCTGGCCCACGCAATACCAAAGCCTGTCATGGGCGCAAACAACAAATATTTATTTTCGATGTGAGGAAAAATAACCAGCCCGACGCCAGCCAGTAAAAGGCAAATAAAGTGAACCAGCTTTGGACTAAACCGGCGTGCAAGCCCGACTAATGCAAAAGCTGACAAAAAAGTAACAACGTTATACCAGCCATTGACCAAACCTGTCCAGCCGACTGCTTCTTCGTATAAAATTTTATTACCTGCCGGAGATGTTTTCCATACTGATTTTGCAATACTTTTTGAAGCGTTTTGCCAGTAACAAAACAAAGCATACCACTGAAATAAATAAACCAGCGCCAATTGCCACATTACTAAAGGCATGTATTTTATGGCATGAAAAATTTCTTTGAAAGGCTCAGTAAAGCCTCCTTTATTTGCTTTTAAAGCAGCTAGTTCTTCGGCGGTCGGTGGTATTTCTGGCGTCTTATAAATTGACCAGCCAACTGAAGTGATTGAACAAACAGAACCCAGGAAAAAAGAGGCAAAAACCCAATAAGGAATCCGTCCGTGCTCACCGTGTATTTGCTTTTGGAAAATGAATAAAGACACGTTTGCGAGTGTAATGCCTAAACCGGTAAAAAAGCTTTGGGTTAAAAATCCGGTAGCATGTTGGGTGGCGGGCAACTTATCTGCTATCAAAGCACGGTAAGGTTCCATAGCTGTATTATTTGCTGCGTCCAATATCCACAACAGGCCAACGGCCATCCATAAAGTACTGCTGAAAGGATAGAGAAATAAACAGAGGCTGCAAAAAAAAGCGCCGACAAAAAAGTAAGGTTTGCGCCTGCCAAAGCGGGGATGCCATGTCTTATCGCTTAACGTACCAATTAAGGGTTGTATAAGCAAACCGGTTACCGGCCCTGCAAGATTTAACAATGGAATTTGGTCTGGTGTTGCTCCCAAAAAATCATAAATAGGATTTACTGCGCTCTGCTGCAAGCCAAAGCTGTACTGGATTCCAAAGAATCCTACATTCATGTTTATGATCTGCGAGAAGGTAAGCTTTGGTTTAAATGACATGAGCAGTTGTTAGTATAAAAAGTTATTCAGCAATAGGATGTTTTCTCTCTTCTCCCTTCAGGGCTACCGTTAGGACACATTTATTTGAACAGATCGGGCTAATTTCCATCCTTGG
>CAXUMK010000403.1:0-3999 GCA_964251885.1 uncultured Segetibacter sp.
AACTGCAATAAAATAAGTGGAGAGATGACAGACGAGAGATGACAGACTATAGACCACAGACCACAGACGATTACAGTAGTCAGTAGTCGGTGGTCAGTAGCCAGTAGTCAGTTGTCAATTTCTAGGAATTGAGAGAAAAGGTCTTTTGAATAATTATCTTCTTTATCTAACCCGTGTAGGAAATCTTCGGCGGCATTTATTAAAAGCTGCTGTTTTTGGGAAGGCATTTTGTCGAAAGTTTTTAACAGTATAGCCAGCCTTTGATTGGTGCCTAATACATCCCGGTGTACATGCATAAACCGCCAAAAAAGACCGTCCCATGTCAGTTGCCAATCACCTTTTTTGTAATCGCTCATCTTCATAATGTAGTTGCTTCCGCTTATGTAGGGCTTCGTCATCATAATGCCGCCATCAGAAAATTGTGTCATGCCGTAGGTGTTTGGCACCATCACCCAATCATACGCATCGGCAAACATTTCCATAAACCATTTATACACCTCATCGGGGTTAAACTCACACAACAGCATAAAGTTACCCAGCACCATCAGCCTTTCTATATGGTGGCAATAGCCAACGCTTAAAACCTTGCTGATTACTTTATCTAACGGCACAATACCAGTCGTTGCATTCCAAAAGCTTTTAGGCATTTTGCGTGTAAATCCCCAGTGATTTTTTGTTCGTTGTTTACTGCCTTCTCTTAAGTAAACAATGTGGATGTATTCGCGCCAGCCCATTACCTGCCGTATAAAACCTTCGAGCGAATTGAGCGGAATGGCATGTTTTGAAGAAGCAGCCAAAGCGGCGTCAATGATTTGCTGAGGCGTAAGTAAACCGACGTTCAGCATGGGTGTAAGTACGCCATGAAATAAAAAATGTTCGTTGCCAACCATCGCATCTTCATACACTCCAAACAAAGACAGGCGCTCTGATACAAATTTTTCTAACCAGTTTTCTGCATCGGCAAAAGTTACCGGGAAAAAGGCATCGCCGTTTTTTGTAACTGAGCCGGTGCTGCCATAGTTACCTGCAAAGTTTTTTTCTACATACTCTTTTGCTTCGATCACAAATTCATTCTTCTCAGGAAAATCTATACCAGGAATGCTTACTCCTGCAGGAATTTTTTTCCTGTTGTCGTGGTCAAAAGACCATTTTCCTCCTTCGGGTTGCCCGTTTGCCGTTAAAAGAATTCCACGTTTTCTTCTTTGCCATTTATAAAAATCAGTCAGAAAATAACGCTGCTTTTCATTGAAGTATTCTTCTGTATCATTCAATTGGTTTAAAAAGTCAGGACCGGGATATTTGATTGTACTGATACCAAAAGCTGCGGCAGATGTGGCTATTCTTTTCTCAAGCCAGTCGTCTGATACCTCTGCATAATGCACCTCGGTAACACCTTCTTTCGAGAGAAATTCTATCAGTTTTCTGATGTCACATCTTTCGTCAGTTGCTTCTATATATTCTACTTCGTGTTCAGCTTCCAGGTAAGATTTGTAAAACTGCATGCTTGCCCTGTGCAGCACTAATTTCTGCTTTATAAATTTATATTGATGAAAAAACAACCATTCTTCTGTTATGAAAATTTTTCTTTCACGCAAGACAGCGGGATGTTGCTTGAATAGCTGGTGAGGAAAAATAAGCGTTACCGCTTTAGCCGCGTTCAGCAATGTCATAGTGAATACTTTTTTTACTGCAACAATAACTTCTTCTAAAAGTTTATAAGTATGGAATTGAGGCGATGGCAAATGATAGTTTTTCAAGGCAATGTCATTAATATAAGCTTTCTTTTGTTTCAGGGAGAGAACAAATATTGTTAGCAGCTTCTTACTTGTCAATAAGATATGCCTTATGTTTCTTAAAACTTATAAGTTGTGTTCGAAAAGCTGGTAAGAACATTACAAGTTCTTCTACCTTACTTGTAAGACAGTTAAAAACTACGATCGTCACTGAATATTTGTCAAGGTTCTGTTGATATTGAAGATTTTTGTCAATAGTCAAAAGTATATCAAAGCTATGTTGAGTACATAATGTCATGAGCTTACCGTTTTTGATTCCACTCCAATGCATTTCTCTCACCGTTAAAACTTCATGTTCAGTCAAATAAGGCTTTAAAATGCTTTGTTACACATTCGTCAAGCAAAATTTTCATTCATAATGTTTTGACGATGTTTCAATTAGTTTTTGTGACATTTCAAGAACTTTTATTACTTGTTCCCGCTGTACACCTTCAAAATCATCAAGAAAATATTCAATAGACTCTCCCGACTCCAAATAGTCAAAAAGATTTTTAATAGGAACTCGTGTGCCAAAAAAAACAGGCGTACCACCTAAAATCTCCGGGTCGATATTAATAATTCGTCCTTCCATGTTTTGATAATGTTTGTTCTCAAATCTACGAATTCGCATCCAATTTTAAGTTTTCAGTTAGTAGTCAGTAGTCAGTAGTGAGTAGTGAGTAGTGAGTAGTGAGTTGTCTGTGGTCTGTTGTCAGTTGTCAGTTATCAGTTGTCAGTTATCAGTTGTCTGTCCTGCTTGTCGAATAAAGAATAAAAAGTAAAAGAGTGCGACGCAACGATGTCTCATAGTAGCTATTCTGCCGGGCTCAAAAAAATTCTACTTACTTTTTTATTCCTTGCCAGCACAACTTAGCAGTAGAGGTATGAATAAAAAGTACAATATTTTTTACTTCTGCAACGTCTGCCGATATTCGCAGTGAATTTGCTTTTAACTTCTATGAATATTTCCCTTGACAATACCGAAAATGCTTTTGCGTATAAAACGGATAAAGACCTGAAAATGGCCCGTTTTCTTTTCTCTTCTATGGGTATGAAGTGGTTGGTAGCTGCAGGTGTGCGGCTTACTCCTTTTGCATTGAAAGCAGGTTTGCCAGTGGATGGTATGATCCGCAAAACAATTTTTAAACAGTTTGTAGGCGGCGAAACGCTGCACCAAACAGGCGCTGTTGCAGAGGCACTGGCAAAATTTGGAGTAGATGTTATTCTTGACTATGGTGTCGAAGGCAAGGAAGGGGAAGCGAACTTTGACCATGCCACAGATGAATTTATACGGGTAATTAATTATGCAGCAACCCAGCCCAACATTCCTTTCATCAGTATAAAAGTGACTGGTTTTGCTCGGTTTAAATTACTTGAGAGATTGCATGAAGCGCCCCGCCTGCGCTCAGGCATTCATGATAATGAAGCCGAAACAGACGAGTGGGAGCGGGTAAGAGACAGGATGTACCGTATATGCAGCGTGGCGGCAGAAAAAAATATCGGCGTACTGGTAGATGCAGAAGAAAGCTGGATACAGGACCCGGTTGACCGCCTGACAATGGAGATGATGGATGTCTTTAACAAAGAAAAGCCGGTCGTATATAACACCATCCAGTTATACAGGCATGACCGGTTAGATTTTTTAAAGTTGTCGCAGCGCATCGCACAGCAGCAAAACTTTACACTGGCAGTTAAACTGGTACGTGGAGCTTATATGGAAAAAGAGAGGTCACGTGCTGCATCTAAAGGTGTGCAGTCACCCATTCAGCCCGATAAGAAAAGCACTGATGCAGATTATAATTCCGCCGTTGAATTTTGCATCAGCAATCTTGAAAACATTGCCTGCATTGTCGCCTCGCACAACGAAGCCAGTAACCTGCTGGCTGTGGAATTGATGGAGAAGAAGGGTCTTGCTTCACACCATCCGCACCTTCATTTTTCGCAATTGTATGGCATGAGCGACCATATTACTTTTAACCTTGCAAAAGCTGGTTTTTGGGTGAGCAAGTATTTGCCTTATCAGCGATGTCATTCCCTACCTGATGCGCAGAGCCCAGGAAAACAGCAGCGTAAGCGGCCAGACGGGTCGTGAACTTACATTGATAAAAAAGGAATTGAAGCGAAGAAAACAGAAGTAATGTTTTCTAATTTTTGCCAAGCAGTTTGTCATATTTACCCGACAAGGGATAGAAAGTGAGTAGATTTTTTTGAGCCGGGCTGCATTACT
>CAXUMK010000404.1:0-3984 GCA_964251885.1 uncultured Segetibacter sp.
CTGGAAAGCCACTATTTCTTTGGAAGAAGGAATTAAAAAAGTGTATGAGGAAGTTCAAGACAAAGAATGGAATTTAACCTAACTATTGGAAAAAAGCAATCAAAATGCATACATATTTAGCTTAAAAAGTTTTAGGTTTAGTGTATAATATCGTTTAAAATTCCGCATTCTAAAGGCAAATTACAAGTTCATAGCATTTTTCTTTCACGCATTGATTACTTCCTCTTAGAATGAAAACATCTATTACCGAGTAAGCAGGTGGCTCCCATGCTGAAGGGAGGAACGTATTTGAAGTGCTCCTTGGGTTAAATATAAAATTGATATATTAATAAACAATCTTCTTTTGGAAGGAAAAACTTGAGTGTGAAAAATTATGAAAAATATCATCATTACCGGCGGAGCAGGTTTTATTGGTTCTCATGTGGTCAGATTATTTGTTACAAAATACCCTGACTATAATATTATAAACCTCGATGCGCTTACTTATGCAGGTAACCTTGAGAATTTGGCTGACATTGCAGCATCTCCTAATTATACTTTTGAAAAAGTAAACATCCTCGATGCAAAGGAATTAGACAGGGTCTTTGAAGAGAGAAATATAACAGATGTTATTCATCTCGCTGCAGAGTCGCACGTTGACAGATCAATTGAAAGCCCGCTCGATTTTGTATATACCAACATTGTAGGAACTGTCAATTTGCTCAATGCTGCAAAGAAATGCTGGAAAGACGATTTGAGTAAGCATCTCTTTTATCATATATCGACGGACGAGGTATACGGCGCTTTAGGTAATACCGGTTTATTCACAGAAACTACTCCTTACCATCCTAATTCACCTTACTCAGCAAGCAAGGCATCGAGTGATCATTTTGTAAGAGCTTATGGTGAAACCTATCATTTGCCTTTTGTCATTACCAACTGTTCTAACAACTACGGCCCTTATCATTTTCCCGAAAAGCTGATACCGTTATTCATTAATAACATCATTACAAAAAAGCCTTTACCGGTTTATGGCGATGGTTTATATACACGTGACTGGTTGTATGTAAAGGATCATGCTGTAGCTATAGATACCGTGTTTCACAAAGGGCGAAAGGATGAAACTTACAACGTAGGGGGCTTTAACGAATGGAAAAACATTGACCTGGTGAAGTTGCTTTGCAAGCTGATGGATGAAAAACTGGGCAATGCTGCAGGTACGAGTGACGCGCTGATTACATACATAAAAGACCGTCCCGGTCACGACAGAAGGTACGCGATTGATGCAACTAAAATAAATAAAGAACTCGGCTGGAAACCTTCGGTTACTTTCGAGCAGGGTTTAAGCGAAACAATTGACTGGTACCTCAATAACGGGGAATGGCTTAGTCATGTTACCTCCGGCGCTTACCAGCAGTACTATGAGAAGATGTATGAGATGTGAGTAGTGAGTTGTGAGTTGTGAGTTGTGAGTGAGTAAATTGCACGTAGCATGTCATAGTAAGCCGCCCCTCAAACCTTATGCAGATATTTTATACATTTTATGCTTATCAGAAACAACAATTATATAAACAAATGAAGATTGAAGAAACACCCTTGCAGGACTGCCTTTTGATACACAATACTGTTTTTAATGACGACCGGGGTTATTTCTTCGAAAGCTTTAATGCTGAAAGGTTTTGCAAGCTGACAGGCAAGTATGTAAACTTTGTTCAGGATAACCAGAGCCATAGCACAAAAGGTGTACTTCGCGGTATTCACTTTCAAAAAGGCGAACATGCACAATCGAAACTGGTGAGGGTATTGCAAGGTGAAGTATTAGATGTGGCGGTAGATCTTAGAAGAAATTCGTCCACCTTTGGCCAATACTATTCGGTCATTTTATCCGGTAGTTCAAATACGCAACTTTTTGTACCGAGGGGCTTCGGACATGGTTTTGTTGTGTTGAGTGATGAGGTGGATTTCTTTTATAAATGTGACAATTTCTATAATAAAGCTTCAGAAGGCGGTATTCGGTATAATGATTCTGAATTAAATATTGATTGGCAAATGGCGGCTTCCGACATCCTCGTTTCGGAAAAGGACAAACAGAATACCTCATTTGCTGAATTTAAAAAAGTGATAAATGGGTAATACAATAGTTTTCGGTGCATCTGGTCAACTTGGTCAATGCCTGCGGCTTGTAGCTGGTCAAAAGATGCTAAATGACATTATTTTTTTGCCCGAAGAAAATGCAAACATTCTGGATGTGCTTTCTTTACGAGCTATTTTTATTGAATATAAACCCGCTTACTGTATCAATTGTGCTGCTTATACCGCTGTTGACAAAGCGGAAGATGAACCCGAATTAGCAGACAAAATAAACAGGGAAGGAGTAGTAAACCTGGCTAAGTTGTGCAGGGAATTTAAAACGATCATGATCCACATATCCACAGATTTTGTTTTCTCAGGTCACCACTACCTCCCTTTAACTGAGACGGACGTAACAGAGCCAATTAGTGTATATGGAACTACAAAATTAGATGGAGAAAAAGCAGTGTCAGACAACACCAATGAATATTTCATTTTAAGAACGAGCTGGCTTTACTCTGAGTTTGGGAATAATTTCGTGAAAACAATGCTACGGTTAGGCAAAGAAAAAGACGAATTAAAAGTGATATGGGATCAAACAGGAACGCCTACTTATGCTGTTGACCTTGCTAACTGTATTGTTTCCTTAATAGAAACATCCAACCAACAATTTGGAATATACCACTACAGCAATGAAGGAGTTACATCGTGGTATGATTTCGCAAAAGCCATTTTTGAGATTAGTAATACCACGATAAAAGTTATACCGGTAAGAACGGCGGAGTATGTCACCAAAGCTGCACGTCCTGCTTACTCTGTGATGGATAAAACAAAGGCTAAACAAAATCTTAAAATAGAAATACCTCATTGGAGGGAAAGCTTAATTCACTGTATCAACCAGTTAAAATGAAAGGAATAATACTTGCCGGCGGTTCCGGTACTCGCCTTTACCCTATAACAAAAGGAGTAAGTAAGCAATTGATGCCGGTATACGATAAACCGATGATTTATTACCCGGTTTCTGTTTTACTGCTTGCAGGCATCAGGGAAATTTTGATTATTACTACCCCCGAAGACAATGCACAATTCGAGAGGTTGTTGGGCGATGGTAGCGAAATAGGCTGTTCTTTTTCTTATGCAGTTCAGAGCGTTCCTAATGGGCTGGCGCAGGCATTTGTGATAGGAGAAAAATTTACAGGCAAAGACAAAGTGGCTTTGATATTGGGCGATAATATTTTTTACGGCAGCGGGTTTAGCAAGCTGGTACAATCGTTCAACAATGTGGAAGGCGCAGCAGTGTTTGCTTATGAAGTGGCTGATCCCGAAAGATATGGAGTGGTAGAATTTGACGAAAGTTTTCGTGCAATCAGCATTGAAGAAAAGCCCACTAACCCCAAATCTAACTATGCTGTGCCGGGTTTATACTTTTATGACAACTCAGTGGTAGAAATTGCAAAAAATATACAACCTTCCCCCAGGGGTGAATATGAAATAACAGATGTTAACAGGGTATATCTTGAAAGCGGAAAACTTGCAGTAGGTGTGATGGATCGGGGCACTGCCTGGTTAGACACCGGTACGTTTGATTCTTTAAGTGATGCGACCGAATTTGTAAGAGTGATAGAAAAAAGGCAAGGCCAGAAAATAGGATGTATTGAAGAGGTTGCCTACCGGATGGGTTTTTTAAGCAGGAAGGGATTGGAAGTTATAGCGGAAAAATATAAGAAAAGTGGATATGGAGAGTATCTGAGGCGGGTAAAATAAAAAGCGGTTAACATCATTTTTTATACTTCCCGTCACATAAATGCGCAGTGATTTTTTGGGAGGCGGCTGTATTACTACTATTTTACATTTTTGCTGCCTGCCCCGCTTTTGGCGGAGTCGCACACTTCCTCTGAAGGTACTTATTTCGGCAAAAGAGAGCCGTCATTGCGA
>CAXUMK010000405.1:0-3960 GCA_964251885.1 uncultured Segetibacter sp.
TTCAGCTTTTTTTCTTTTTTGGCTCTGAAAAAGTCGTTACTCGCAATGACGAAGAGATGCTTCATAGCTGTATCTTTCATCTTTCTAAAAAAAATTTCATGAAGGCCTTCTTATACTTCTGTGCAATGATTTTGATAAGTGGATGTAACAGAAAAATATCTGCAAATGCTTCGTCCACGACTGCAGCAGACTCGGTCTCATCCATTATAGCTGTTTCTGCTGCCTCATTGGCAACGCCTGCCTGCATCTTACAAAAGATTGAAAGCATTAAACAGGATCATACCTGGAATCCTCCTGCAGAAATACATGAATACGAAATCGAAGGGAAGAAATTGTATGCAATATCAGCAGATTGCTGCGACCGTTTTACAACAGTCATTGATGCAGACTGCAAATATTTTTGTGCGCCTTCCGGTGGATTTACAGGAAGAGGTGATGGAAAATGTCCTGACTTTTTTAAACAGGCAAAACATATAAGGCTTGTATGGAAAGATCAAAGACAGGTAAACAGGAAATAAACGATTAACTCTTTAGTTTTTGCCGAATAGAAAAACTGCAGGTACAAGTCCCGATTCAAAGGTATCTATCGGGATGCCGCAAAGAGCGGCAAGTGACAGAACAATGCTAATAGTTACAGAACAATGCTAATAGTTATTATTACGCTGGATCTAAAAAAGATAGCTAAGCAGGCGAGATCGACAGAGTATAAATTAAGCCGCCAACTTTTTATTCTAATTGTATTGAAACTTTTGGCTCTTAATGATCTCTTCGTCCTGCTTCACCTTTTGTTCCCATGCCCACGCTGTGCGCATCATTTCTTTGAGGTCATATTTTATCTCCCAGCCTAAAGATGTGCGGGCAAGATTGTTGTTTGCATAAATTGCCACCACATCTCCGGGACGGCGCGGGCCAATGTTATAATTGAGTTTTTGCCCGCTTACTTCTTCAAAAGCTTTGATAGCTTCCAAAACAGTTACCCCGTTTCCGGTACCAAGATTAAAAATATCGCAGTTTGTTTTATTCTTATTAGCAAGCAGGTATTGCAGCGCTAAAGTATGGGCATGAGCAATGTCTGAAACATGAATATAGTCGCGGATATTGCTTCCGTCCCTCGTATCGTAGTCATCTCCATACACTGTAAGCTGGGGTATTTTGCCTATTGCAGTTTGTGTAATTGCAGGAACCAGGTTAGCAGGCTTTCCCAAAGGCAATTCACCAATCATGCACGACGGATGAGCGCCAACCGGATTAAAATACCGTAATAAAATTGCTTTTGTATCAATGATCGCCTTTACTGTATTGGTAATGATTTCTTCACCCATTTGTTTTGTAGAGCCATAAGGAGATTCAGCTTTCTTAACAGGCGATTCTTCTGTTACCGGAATTTTATCGGGACTTCCATAAACCGTGCAGGATGATGAAAAAACAAAGTCAGGAATGTGAAACTCTTCCACACATTTCAGCAGGTTAATCAGTGAAAACAGGTTGTTTTCATAGTACATCAGAGGTTCTTCAACAGACTCGCCTACCGCCTTGTAAGCTGCAAAATGTATTATTCCCGTAATGTCTTCATTTTCCTGGAAAACGGCACGCGTGTCATTGTAATCCTTCAGGTCGACCTTGTAGTTTTTAACTTTCTTACCGGTTATTTTTTCGATGCCGTCTAACAGATACCGTGTGCTGCGCGAATTATCATCAATTGAAATAACGTTAAAACCATTTTCTATCAGATCTACAATTGTATGAGCGCCAATATAACCGCAACCTCCGGTGACCAGGATTTTATTCATAAAATATTTATTAGTAAGAAATAAACCTGCAAAATAAGTTTAAACGACGATTTTAACCGGTGTTTATATAAATATTTTTATGATAAAAAAAATCACTCCGGCAATGAGACCGCTGATAGGAATGGTTAAAATCCAGGCCCATAAAAGGCTTACCGTAACGCCCCAGCGTACAGCGGAGAGTCGCTTTGTAGCGCCGACACCTATAATAGAGCCGGTGATGGTATGAGTAGTGCTTACAGGAATTTTTAAATGTTCTGTCAGGAACAAAGTAATGGCGCCTGCAGTTTCGGCTGCCACACCTTCGAGGGGAGTTACTTTCGTAATACGTGTTCCCATTGTTTTTACAATTCTCCATCCACCGCTCATGGTACCGAAACCTATAGCGATGAAACAGGTCAACGGCACCCAGTCAGGAATGGATTTAAGGTCAGGAATGTAGTTGCTCGATACCATAGCTACACCGATCAGTCCCATTACTTTTTGCGCATCGTTTCCGCCATGGCCTATACTAAATGCGGCAGAGGACACCAGTTGCAAACGCTTAAACCATTTCTCAGCCCTGTACGGATTGGACCTTTTGAATAACTGAACAATAATGATAGTAATGATAAAAGCGCTTATCATACCAATAAAAGGAGCGACGACAATAAAGGCAATAGTAGGAACTACCTTATCGGAATTGATGACTGAAAACGTGTGATAATGCGCCACTGCCGCACCAATCAGTCCGCCAATTAAAGCATGAGACGAACTCGACGGAATACCAAACCACCAGGTAATGAGGTTCCAGATTATGGCTGATAATAACCCGGCAAGAATTACATACATGGCTAAAGGATCACCTTTTTGCATAGTAACACTTTTTGCTATTGTATCAGCTATACCAAACCCGCCAACTACGTATTTAGATATAAAAAAGGCGGTAAAATTAAAAAAAGCCGCCCATAAAACAGCCTGAAAAGGAGTAAGAACTTTTGTAGAAACGATCGTGGCTATACTATTTGCCGAGTCGTGAAAACCATTGATATAATCGAATATAAAAGCGAAAATAATTATAATCACCAACAAAGAAATCATAGGGGAAGTTTAAAATGATGTAAGAAGCAATTAAGCGTATTTGACGATAATAGACTCAATTACATTCGCTGCATCTTCGCATTTATCGGTAGCAAGCTCTAATACCTGGTATATTTCTTTTCGTTTAATAACTTCTTTAAAATCATTTTCCTGGTTAAAGAGTTTTTCGATGCTCAGGTCAAAAATATCGTCGGCCTGGTTTTCAATATCATTCACTCTTACCAGCGCCTCGGTCATTTTTCTCAGGTTTTTCATGTTGCGCAATTCGAGTACCGCGCTTTGTACATGTATGGTTCCCTGTTCGATCAGTTCAGCCATTTTTTGTATTCCGGGGTCATTTGGGTTTACCCTGTAAAAAATCATTTTTTTAGCCGAAGAATAAATATAGTCAGCAATATCGTCTAATGCAGAGGCAAGCGTATGAATATCTTCCCTGTCAAATGGAGTAATAAAATTGCGGCCAAGTTCAGTAAAAAGCCTGTGTGTGCTATCATCGTTTTGGTGCTCAAGGTCTTCAAGGTGGCTCGATAGTGATGCTCTTTTATCAAAGTCGGGTTCATTCACTAACTGTTTCAGTACTCCACCCATCGTGCGTACAGTAACAGCCACTTCTTCAAAGAGGTTGTAGAAGATGGTATTTTTAGGCATAAACAGCTTACCGATAGAATTTAATCCCATACTTATAATTTGAGCAAAAATAGAATTATCGCATCCATATAGCTCACGAGGCAATTACTTAATAATAAGATAATATCGCAGTGAGAAGAAAATAATTTATAATGATATAACTGATGCAAAGAAAAGAGATAAGACCTGCCACATCTCGCAGATGTGGCAGGTTTACTACTTATAGCTTATGCCGATGATTGATTTATTATTAAGCCTTTATTATGATGCATTACAATTAACTTTGCGGCTTTCGTAAAAAACTGTACTACTTATTTTCATGGCGACGAGCTTTTTTAACAGAACAGGCCCCGAAGGAGAAGAAATGTCTTTTGTTGACCACCTCGAAGCTTTACGGTGGCATATTGTACGCTCACTGCTTGCAATTGTAGTTTTAGGAATATTTATTTTTATAAAGATTATATTT
>CAXUMK010000406.1:0-3914 GCA_964251885.1 uncultured Segetibacter sp.
TTACCCAGCCTGCCGGTAACTGTGCAGATGGCGCAGGTGAATATAAAGGTGAGTCGATAGTAGAAAGCATTACATTATAAGCAGCATATACATCTGCAAGCGGAAACGAATACGTACCGTCGGTACTGCTTAGTGTGGTTTTAAATGCCGTGTTTGCTGTGGAATCAACCAGGTAGGCAAAAACTTTAGCACCGGAAGGAGTTCCGGTTGCAGTGCCGTTTACGAGGCCATCCGTAAGACCATTTGCATCGTTGAATACAGTACCGCTTACCGTTATACTATTTTTGGCTATACCAAAATCAAACGGATTTAGACAGGTACCGCCGGTATTAGCGGTAAACGCATTTTGAGAAGCAGTGGTGAAATGATAGTATGGTACAATTGCAGACGGGTCAACTTTTGTAATATAGCAGATTGGATATTTAAGATAAGTAATGGAAATATTATCTATAAACACAGTATCTGCATTTCCGACACTCCCGTTGGTTAAAAACCTGATATAGGTATTAGCTGAAGCATAAGGAAGAAGGTTTTGGTTATAAACCGTATTGTAAGTTGCATCTGCATTGCCATCACCTGCAATAGTAAAGATAGTTGTGAATGTGGTTCCGTTTGAAGAAGCCTGCACAAGTATGTTATTTCCTGCAGTTAAAGAAGTAGTCGTTCTTCTGTAAGAAAAAGTAAGATACGCGGCTGTAGCACCTGAAAGATTTACGCTGCGGGTAGCCGATACATTGGCATTTTTAAGCCTAAGCGCATAATTTCCAACAACACCATCTTTTACAATTTCTGCATTTGTATTGTTATATGACTGAGCCGGAGAAACACAAAATCCAACCGAAGGATCTCCTGCGTCTGTCCAGTTGGAAAGCCATGGTGAGGTACCGTCTGAACCCGAAGCACAGGTAGAAGTACCACCGGCGCCATCAAAATCATCTTCAACTGTTTTTTGGGGATATGTGATAAACTGGTAGTTTCCTGATTTATCAGTCAAGACCGAATCTTTAAGCTCGTTTGCACTGATAGTTCCACTGCAGTTTCCGTCAGCATACAGGTATACTTTTGCTAAAGGGAAACCAGTGCCACCTTCGTTATTCAAACCATCTTTGTTTTTATCAAGGAATATCTGCCCCGAAATGATATTTTGATTATTAGGTGTAGGACATGCATCAATCTTAATAAACACCATAGCATTATCACACACTACAGGATAAGGAGTTGAACAAACATTGTACTGAAGAGTATCCATACCTATATAACCGGGATCAGGGGTATACAGAAGAGTTCCATTGGCATTTACAGTAACTGTTCCGTGCTTAGGCTGCAGATAACCTGCAGTAATAACCGAAGACGGATCTACAGTTGCCATAAATGCAGTATCATTCTGGAGCACATCAATTGTTACTGCATGATTAGTCATTGTAAATGCATTGTCATCATTGGCCATCATGATCTTTGTTGCACAGAAAGGTTGTATGGTTGTGCCCACGTCCCAGCTTGGATTAGCCGAATTAGCGGTCGAAGGGTCCTCACCATATACCGCCGCTATTTTAGTTCCATCACAGGTATAAATGGCAATACCACTTTGATCTTTATCAGTAGGGTCTAATATTCTTTTATAATTTAGGGCATTCAATGTGTATGAGGTATCATAACGCAAACCGCATGCGTTTGCTTTTCCGCCTTTAAGTATATCTCCATTATACTTAACATATATGGTTGTATTTGAGGCAGGTGTTACCCATATAGGATTGTCGTCTCTTGTTCCGTCTGTTGAACCTGGCGCCCATGCTATTGTGGCAAAGGTGGTAAGCCGGGGTTCTGAAATCAGGTTAAACGACCAGTCAAAATTAGGGCCATTCATGTTTGTTGTTGAACCTGGAGTATAGGAGTCAACAATTTCTATGGCTGTAAAAGCTTCACCGGTTGGATTTACAAACTTATAAGTAGCTGTAGCAGAAAGTGCAAGCGGAAAACGGATTACCGTTTTAGCCGGTAAAGCAATGACGCCGTTAGCAGGTGCACCGGAAGTCCAGTTTATATTAATAGGTCTGCTTAAACTATTGTATAACATCACTACCGCAGAATCGGGTGAGTGTGTAGTGGGTACAGGTGTATAATACACATTTGAATACCAGGTCGCCGGATAAATGGGTACATCTCTGGATGAATAGCCGTCAACACCTCCAAAATGAAGATCTACGCCAATAGGGGCGCTTCCGGTAATGGTAGCCCCATTTAGTACTCCCCCGTTTACAAGGAGAGACTGACCTTGATTTAAAGTAGCTGTGGTTTCGAAAGTACCATCGTTATCTTTATCAATATTTACAACAGTGCTGTCGGTAGATGCGCGGATAAATAACGCGGTATATCTAAAATCCCTGCTGTTAAAATTTTCCCCTGCCGGAATGGTAAATGATTCACCAAAATTGGTAGTCGACGTAATATTGGTTTTCATTGCCTGCAGACCAATAGTAGCGGGCTCTCCCAAAACCTGGGTCATCGCTATCTGGCCCGAAGAATAGACTTTGTCTTTACCGTCATAAAAAATATTAGCAGCCACTCTTGGATTGGCAGGCATCGTATTATCCAGCACAATGCTTCCGCCTGCGGGAATAATATCATTCGGATAACCCGGCGCTATTCCATTATACGGGTTTCCGTCACCCCAGACCTGTGTAGTACTCTGCTGTGGATTTAAAATATTTGATTCGTAGCCATCCTCCCACTGGTCCCAGACAACAGTCATATTGGGATAAGGCATTTTAAGACTTATAATAGTACGAATATTGTTGATGACGAGGCCTACATTCTGAGAAGCAAGCAGTGCAGTACGGGCATCCTGCTCAGGAAACGGAATATAATATACCTGGCTTTTAGCCGCATCTGAACATGGATCTATGATGGTAGGGTCAATGTCCATATAAACCTTTCCTGTACTGCATAATGGAGTTGGTGCGGTGAGATCGCATATCTGATATGTCAGCGTATCTCTGCCGGTAAAGTTGCCATTTGGCAAATACACAATTTTACCACCCGATAATAATGCACTTCCGTTTTGAGGCTGAGAAGTAATAACCAATGAAGATTTATTCAGGTTATTATTAGGGTCATAATCATTGGCAAGTACATCTAAAAGCAACGGTGAACCTCCGGCTCCGCTGGCAGAGTCGGTGACTGCTACCGGAGGACATACAGTACAAAAAGAAAAGTTAGAACCTCTTTCATTAATAACCGTGTTTTCATAGCCTTCTTTTGCCCTGGCTAAAATATTGTAATTGCCATTTGTTCCTGCTGTATTCCATACGTACTCAAAAGTACGGGTAGCACCCGCGGTATCTACTGATGTGGCTGCTGCAGTGCTTCCGGGAGGGGTAATGATCAGATCAAGCCCTGTAATATCAGCATTGCCAAAAGGATCAGATACAGTTGCCCTGATATAATTTCTGGTGCCGGTAACAGCGCTGATAATTACGCTTCCGCCAGGATAAGGCGCGTTATATACATCTAATGCAGTAATATTGATATAAGTTGATACAGGTAAATCAATTTTCGAAGGTTTCGTTTTACTGTCGAAGTTTATATTGTATGTAACACCGCTTTGTGCATTCGTTACATCAAGAGCAACTGCCTGCCCTGCGTCAATAGTTACATCGGTACCCAGAGAGCCTGTCCAGGTAATTGTACCTGAAGCGCTGCTGTAAACGGGATTAGTAAGGGTAATAATGTTGGTTGAACCATATCTTAATACGGCTGTAATATTTGGGTTGGCGGGCATCGTTCCGCTTACAATACTTACATAGTTAGTAACAGAAATAGTTTTGCCGGCTTTTATGGTTAATGGCAGAAAAAGAGCAGGCGCTTCTGTAAACGTTGTTTTGGTAAGAAGCGTAGGCGCTGGCTTAAGAGATACT
>CAXUMK010000407.1:0-3870 GCA_964251885.1 uncultured Segetibacter sp.
GTACAAGAGTGATCCTTTTCTTTCCTTCCACTGGAAGAAAAGAAAACGACAAATCTATGATTGCAACGGAAGTTTAATGTAGTAATTCAGTCTGGCTCAAAAAATCCAAATCACTTTTTACCTCTTGCGCAGTAAAATTTCAAACACATTTTTTGAGTTTTCTGTGTGAAAACTTTCTTCTCATTTCTAAGCGGGGTCTTTATAGCAAAGCAGTATGCGTTAGAATGAGACCCCCGAAAAGTTCGGGGCAAGCTTTGCGCTGCCTTCATTTATTCCATTATTCGGTCACTACTTTCAACTGCACGTACTTGTCGAGACTTTTCAGGTTATGCCCTTTTTGTTTCATCGAGCTAATAAAGGACGGAGTGGTGCCGGTTGCCTTTGCGCTAACAACATCGTTAATAGAAAGATTCGCAAAGCCAAACTCTTTATACTGCTGAACAAGATTTGGTGTAATACCCTGAACTTTCAATCCAACAGCATCTTCAGGAGTAATTTTGTAGCCAATATCCTGGAAGCCTTTCACAAAAGCGGCAGTAACACCAAGAGCCTTTAATGACAAAAATTCTTCAATGGGCAGATTTGTGTAACCAACATTTTGAAAGCTCTTTATATAGTCCGGTGTTATACTTTGCGTCTTAATAGCAATCAGGTCAAAAGGTTTGATGTTCTTATATCCGCTCTTCTGCAGGTTTTGAATGTAGTCTGCAGTAATACCCTGTACTTTCATCGCCATCAGGTCGCTTTTGTCTATATTATCGTACCCAACTTCTTTAAGCGAACGAATGTATGCTGCATCTATATTCAATGCTTTGATAGCAATTATATCATCAATGTCATCGTTGTTATCCTTTTCTTCTCTACCGGCTTTCTCAGCTTTTTCTGCTGGCTCTGGCGCTTCCTTTTTTTCCATTGATTTATCGTCACGCTCAGCTTTGTCACCTTTACCTGTTGCATTTCTGATATCGCCTAAATACTTACCGTCGATGCCGGTAGCCTTGAACGTGATCAGGCGCTCGGCTGTGAGATTCGTATAGCCTGCCTTTTTGATCTCCTGAACATAATCGCCGGTAACATTCAACGATTTAAGGGGAATAAGGTCACGCAGACTTACATTATTTAACCCTGCAGCTTTCAATGATTTGATATACGCTTCGTTAACTTTAAGAGCTGCCAGGGGAATAAGATCATTCTTGTTGAACTTTGTATAACCATTATTCTGCAGCATCTGAACCATGTTCCTGTTTACGTCAACCAAAAAAAATACCATCTCGTCCTTTACGTCATCCGCATCCACACCTTGTTTATGCAGGTAATCAGCAAAGCTTTTATCAGCCACAAATTTGTACTTGCCCATCCCTTGATCACCCTCAAACTTACCTGTAAACTGCATGGTGCCGGGGTCTCTTGTTAATGTAAAAGTGCCTTGTTTATCCTTAGGTAAATCTTTGAAATCACTCAAGGCAAAAGTAGAACTGTTGTTATTTTCGCCGTCATCGCCTTCATTTTTAAACTCAATGGAGACCTTTTCTCCCTTTAAGGTCGCAAACCAAACACCCTCCGTTTTCATTTCGTGGTTATGATATTGGTTTTCCTTGTTAGCTTTTGTTTTTGCTGCAGGCTGTTGAGCAGAAGCTACAGGTTTATTTAACACGCACACTGAGATTACTAATACAGGCAGCAGAAAGAGATATTTCCAGGTGGTATTGATATTTGATCTTTTAGCGGTCATCATGATTACTCTTTTTTTAAGCAGTGATTGATTGTAATTAGTGGTAACACTTAAGGGGAAATGCGGTGCAGATACTTTAAGCAAATTCATCTGGTAACTTGTTCTGTCAACCTTTCCCTTTGTCAGCATAAGCTCGTCGGTTAAGAACTCAAGGTTGTTCTCCAGTTCTTTGCGGTAAAGCCATGCAAAGGGATTGAACCATTGAAAGATCAAAACGATCTCCGCCAGCAGAATGTCCATACTGTGTTTGTATTCTATATGTAGTTTTTCGTGCAGCAGTATTTGGTTATAAATATCCCAATCATACTTTTCAGGATTAATAAAGATGAGGTTACCAAAAGAACAAGGCGCCTTATCTCCGGGTAATTCAACAATCGTAAAGCGACCATCTTTAATAACAGGATAAGTATACACCCGCACCAATATGGTAAATACCTGTACAAGAAAGGTAATACCAAATGCCGCTACACCAAACCAATATAACCAGGTCATCCAGGTCATCACATCATTAAAACCTATGCTGCTTTCACCACTTACTTCATTGCCAGGCACAGCATGATCTTGCGGTAAGTGTTGAACAGCTACATTGTTGGCAGCAGCAGATTCAATCGTGTTAATAACAACAGGTTCCTCGGTCTTACGCAACGAAAATTGTTGGGGCACAGGAAGCAACGGCAAGCTGAATGACAATACCAGACAGGCAAGCAAAACATAGCGGTTCAACTGGTAAAAGGTTTCCTTCTGTAACAGCAACTTATAGAAGATGAGGCAACAGGCTAATATTACGCCGACATGCAAAATATAAGGCATCATTGTTTCCCGGATTTAATAAGTTGAATAATTTCATTTAATTCCTCTTCTGACATGTTTTGCTCTTTTGCAAAAAAAGCCAGCATCCTGGGATAAGAGTTATCGAAGTACTGGCTTACGATGTCTTTCATCGCATGCTTCTGATAGTCTTCCCTGCTGATAATGGGAAAGTAGCAGTATATATTACCTACTATCTCATGATCAAGAAAGCCCTTCTCTTCCAGTATTTTCACTATGGTTGCCACACTATTATAATGAGGCTTAGGATCAGGAAGTAATGGTATGGCATCCCTGATAAATGCCTTATTGAGATCCCAAAACACCTGCATGATCTGCTCCTCTCTTTTCGCCAGTTTAAGCATGTAATACAATTTAAAATAAAGGTAATACTAATTGATTAGTAAACGTACTAATTAATTAGTAAAAAAAAGAAAATTTAATACTTTTGTCACATCTGTAGTATAGTTTGATAAAATCTTTTTATAATTGTTTTTAATCATCTAATAATTCCCTTCCTCTCTATACTATTATGTTAACAACCTTGACTAAGATAGGTGAACAGTTAAGCCAAAATCAAAACGAATGGGCTGATATTATTGATATTCCTAAAATAGATTCAAAGAAGGAAAATCTTGTTGCCAGGCTTATATTTAATTTGGATGAAAAGACAATAAAGGCAGAAAGAATAGGAGAATATCAATCAAAATCACCTTTCACCTATAAAAATATTAAGATAAAGGATAGAAATGGAAAATATACTTATGTATGTTGTGAAGCCGATAATATTTTTAAGATAGAAAAATCTTTTTTTGGTAAAGTAAATAACAAAGAAAAGGAACCCATTGAAGGAGAATTTAAAGAACGAATTGATAATAAGTATACAAGCCTAAAGTCTTCGGATTTATACAAAATTTTTATACCTCTGTTTGAACTTCGTTCAAAATTTATTGCTGAAAAATGGGGTGACTCGGATACTGTAAATAAAAAGTTGTTGGGCGAAGATTATAAGAAGCCTGGAAATAGAAGTAAAATTGTGCTTATTTATGCTTGTATTATTGCCAAAGAACTAGGCATTGAAGATATTACCCCAATTTCCGAACTTAAAGGCTTTGAGGATTTTATTCGTTTGGATCGTTTAACAAAGTCTACTTCTGATAGCCCGAAAGTTAGTTATGCTACTGGAGCTACTAAACAAAACGTGATTGGCGTTGAATTTTCAACCCGGTACAGCTTCAATTATATGTTTGTAAAGGAAACACTCAATTATGCTTCACAGTTTAATAAAGATAACTTCCCTAAAAACTATCAGGTTAATTCTGATGAACAAT
>CAXUMK010000408.1:0-3855 GCA_964251885.1 uncultured Segetibacter sp.
GTGAAAGGATGCGGTACAAGGGCGTGATAATGCTACTGTATGAGCTGCTATGAAAAGATGCGGTACAAGGGTGTGACACAACCGGAGCAGAAGAAAGAATAAATGTTTGTCCCCCCCAAAATTATAAAACTTATTCAACCTTTCTTTACAAAAGCAAAACCCTGAAATCCTTAACTGGCAAAGTTTTTACAATTACATTGAAGCACTTTACTTTGTGTAAAATACCATAAGTCGTAATGGAAAAAACAGACGTGCCGGTTAAAAATAATAAGGTTCTCACCTTCTTTCGAAAGCTGCATTGGAAAGAAATGCTTTCCATTTTGTTTATTCTGGTCGCATTTTATTTTTTCCGTCAGCAGCGGAAAGAGTTGAGTTCACTTGGTTCTTCACTGCAGCATACAAACCCATACTGGCTGCTGGTCGGTATCGCTTTTACAGTTGTATATATTCTTTTACAAGCAGGCTTGTACGTGTATAGCTTTTTATCAATAGGCGGAAAAATTTCCTGGCCCGATGCAATAGAACTATTCTTAAAAAGAAATGTAATAGCTGTTTTTCTTCCTGCCGGCGGCATTACTGCTTTAGCTTATCTGCCCCCAAGTTTGCGGCACAAGCAAGTGCATAAACAGCAGGTGCACCAGGCCTCTGTTATTTATGGCTTTATTGGTATTTTTTCTGTTTTCATTGTTGCAGTGCCGGTGTTGTTATACCTGTCTGTTCAAAAGACGAAAGTGCCGGGTGCAATGGCCGGGTTCTTCACTGTGCTGGCCATGCTGGTGGTCGCGGTTGTGCTGGTAAGGTCTATTCAGAAAAAAGATAAATTATATCATTGGGCAATAAAAGGAAGACCAAAGGTTGAGAGCTTTGTAAATGATGTTTTTTCCTTTGACCTTAGAATGAAGGATTTCTGGAAAGCAACATTGGTTTCTGTTTTTATTGAAGTGGTCGGTATCATTCATTTGTACGTTGCGATGCTTGCTGCAGGTGTTGCTCCGTCTCTGGAGGCCTGCATTGTCGGTTATATTGTGGCTACCATCTTCCTGATCATTTCTCCCTTTTTACGTGGAATGGGTGCCATTGAATTATCATTGAGTTTTATTTTAGGCACTTATGGCTTTATTCCCGTAGTTGCTTTGGAAGCTACTTTGTTATTCCGCTTTTTTGAATTCTGGCTGCCGCTTGTGGGTGGAGTATTATCTTATGCCGCAAAAGGCCGCCACATTTTTCTGCGTTTGTTGCCGCCGGTTCTTATTTTTTTCCTTGGCCTGGTAAATGTGTTCTCGGTACTAACTCCGCCAATTGTTTCAAGGTTAAAAGTTCTGCAGGGATTTCTTCCTCTTGCATCTATACAGGCTTCTAATTTATTGGTTCTGGTAATTGGTTTAACGCTGATTGTTACAGCCAATTTTCTCATTAAAGGCTTGCGCAGCGCATGGATTTTGGCCTTAACGCTATCTGTTATTTCGTGTATCGGTCATATTACCAAAGCCCTTGATTTTGAAGAGGCAATGCTTGCCTTGCTGGTTATAATCGTGCTGATCGTTACAAGAAAGCAATACCGGTTCAGGAGCAATCCAAAACTAATGAACCTGGGTTTGGCTACCAGTCTGGCAACATTTGTTGCTGTACTTATTTTCGGCAGCATCGGGTTTTACTATCTTGATGAAAGGCATTTTCACATGGACTTTACCTGGAAGCAATCCATTTATTTTGCTTTCAAAGAATTTGTATTGGTAGGCAGCAGCGATCTGAAACCATTAACCAATTTTGGACGAGAGTTCATTTTTTTTATAAATGCATTGGGAGTGGGAGCATGGGGCTTTTTGTTGTATTGTCTTGTGCGACCGGCGATATACAAACGGCAAAAGAACCAGGTAAATATTCAGGAAGCCGAATTTTTACTCAACCAGTATGGAGACTCTCCATTAGACTACTTTAAAGTAAGCACAGATAAAGTTTTATACCTGTCAGATGTGTACCAGGGTTTTATAAGCTACAGGGTCACTTCGGGTTTTGCCGTCGTGTTAGAAGAACCGGTTTGTGCCGAAGAAAATAAAGTGGCGATCATTGTTGAATTTGAAAAGTACTGCAGCAAAAATGGTTTAAAGGCTGTGTATTACCGCGTAGATGAAGAGAATCTTTACTACTTCAACCAACTAAAAAAGAAAAAGATCTACATAGGTCAGGAAGCGGTTTTAGACATCCCGCTTTTTAAGCTGGAAGGAAAAGACAGGAAATCTTTAAGAAACGGCCTGAACAGTTTAAGTAAAAAAGGTTTCGCCGTGCAGTTGCATAAAGCGCCTCTGCCCGGTGTTTTAATACAGGCGCTGGAACATGTATCTGACGAATGGCTCGAAACGTTTGAAATGGAAGAAGCTGTTTTTAGCCAGGGAATGTTTGACCGCAATGAAATTAAAAAACAGGATGTCATCACAGTATCTGACAATGAAGGCAGGATCGTCGCTTTTTTAAACATCATCCCCGATTATACGCCGGATGAATGTACTTACGACCTGATAAGAAAAACAGCCGATGCTCCCGGCGCTGCTATGGATGCACTGATTGTAAGGCTTATTGAATATGCAAAAGAAGAGGGTTACGCATTTCTCAACTTAGGCATGGTACCTATGTCGGGAATTGAAACGCCTGAAAATACCGCAGAACAGGTTGTAAAGTTTGCTTATGAACGTATCAAACGATTTAAGAACTACCAGGGATTACGCGACTTTAAAGAGAAGTATGCAACGAAGTGGCTTAGCAAATACCTTGTGTACGAAAACGATTTTGACCTGGTTCAGTTGCCAGGTGTATTAAACAAAGTGATGCAGCCTGTGTAAACTAAGTTAAATGAAGAAAGCTTTAATAATATTAATCATGACAGCCCTTTTAGCAGTGGCGAAAGCGCAGGATATTTCGGCCTTGCCCGTTATTCCATATCCCGCAAAAATGAATAATTCGCAAAAAGCATTTGTCTTGTATCTGTCAGGTGATGGAGGCGAAAACACCTTTTCAAAGTCGCTGGCGCAGCAGTTGAACGACAAGGGTTACCCGGTTGCTTTTTTTAATTGTCTCAAATATTTCTGGACTAAGAAAACACCTGACCAGGCTGCTGCAGATATTCAAAATGCGCTTCAGCATTACCGTTCTCAGTGGAATATACAACGGGTGATCGTAATTGGATATTCTTTTGGCGCCGACATTACGCCCTTTGTTGTTAACCGTTTTTCAAAGGATGTGAATGGGTATGTAAAGAACATTGTTTTATTGTCAGTATCACGCTCAACAGATTTTGAAGTGCATGTGATGGATTTGTTTGGAAAAGGGAAAAAAAGAGCAATGAGTGTGACTGATGAAATAAACAAATTAGTGCAAAAGCCACTGCTTATTCTGCATGGTGAAGATGAGGATGATAAGATCGAGCCTTCGTCTCTGAAGGTGCCTTATAAATTATTGAACCTGAAAGGAGGTCACAAGTTCGATTCAAATACGCCGGAGGTTGTGGATGCCATTGTAAAGAATTTGTAAGTAAAGATTCTAATATTTTCCTACCTGGTTTTATTTATTCAACCCTTTCAGGATTGTCAAAGCAACTTCCTGCTTTAGCCATAGGTTGCACTTATGGCAACTGATGTTGATGCATTCCAAATTGTCGGTTCTTTCAAAATTAGTGATCGTCGTTGCGAGGAGGAACGACGAAGCAATCTCAATCGTCATTGGGAGGAGGAACGACGAAGCAATCCCCCAGCTAACTGTCAACCTAATTATTCAGGGGATTGCTTTCCCTCTTTTGTTGCGCATATGCGTCAACTTAAGAGTTTTTTGTGGACGAACATTGGTTTTTTGTGGTACATCGTT
>CAXUMK010000409.1:0-3847 GCA_964251885.1 uncultured Segetibacter sp.
CAAAGTGCGGTGGTGAAGAACTGAAACAGCGGCAAAACAATCGAAGACATTCAACGCCGCTATTTCTTCCCATGCTTATCACTCATATAAAAAGTAAGCTTACCGCCATTCATAATTTCAGCATGCGTAATGTACCTACGGTTAAGGGGCTGACCGTTTAGCAATACTTTTTGCACATACACATTCTTATCGCTTTGATTTATCGCTTCTATTGTAAACGTCTTTCCGTTTTCGAGCGTTACTGCAGCGCCGTCTATGGCGGGGCTTCCAAGCCAGTACTGGTCAGATGCGGGGGCAACCGGGTAAAAGCCTAACGTACTGAAAATATACCAGGCGCTCATTTGACCGGCATCATCATTTCCGCCTAAACCGTCGGGTGTACTTTTATACTGCATAGGTAATATTTGCCTGATGCGTGCCTGTGTTTTCCAGGGTTCATCAGTAAAGTTGTACAGGTAAGCCACATGGTGCGACGGCTCGTTGCCATGCACATAATTTCCAATGATACCATCACGGGTAATGTCTTCGGTTTCGGCAAAATATTTATCGGGCAGTTCCATCGTAAACAGCGAGTCGAGGTGCTTTACAAAACGTGCTTTTCCTCCCATCATATCAATCATTGCTGCCGGGTCTTGCGGCACATACAGGCTGTAGTTCCAGGCATTGCCTTCTATAAAACCTTCGTCTATGGTGCGCATGGCATCGAACTGCTTCTTAAAGTTGCCATCACTTAACCGGGGGCGCATAAAACCGATAGAGGCATCATACACTTTTTTATAATTGTTCGACCGGTTCAGGTACGTTTCATACAGGTCGTTTTTGCCAAGCTTTTTTGCTGCCTGTGCAATGCACCAGTCATCATAAGCATACTCAAGTGTTTGAGATACCGATGAGCCGCTTTTATCTTCAGGCACGTAGCCATTGTCGAGATAATAACCCAGGCCTTCGTAACCCCGGTGATTAGAAGTTGCAATACATGCATCCAATGCTTTTGCAGCATCAAAAGGCGCATTGCCTTTTACAATAGCATCGGCCACTACCGATACACTGTGATAGCCGGTCATACACCAGTTCTCGTTACCCGAGTTGCTCCATACCGGCAGCATGTGTTCTGCGCTCTGGTTATAGTGTGCCAGCATAGATTGTATCATGTCAGCATTGCGCTTAGGCTGAATAATATTAAACAACGGATGTAATGCCCGGTAAGTATCCCAAAGAGAAAAGGTGGTATAATTGGTGAAGCCGGAAGCAGTATGGTTATTTTGGTCGAGCCCGCGGTAACTGCTGTCCACATCCATATAAGTGGTAGGATTGATGAAAGCATGATACATAGAAGTATAAAAGTTTTGCTTTTCTTCCAGGTTTTTACTTTGGATAACTATTTTGCCCAGTTCCTTTTGCCATTGCGATTGCGCAGCCGCTTTTACCTGTTCAAAATTCCAGCCGGGCGCTTCAGCCTGCAGATTTACCAAGGCGTTTGCTGAACTGACAGGCGAAATAGCAAACTTTATTTTCACCTGTTCACCAGCAGTGGTATGAAAATCGAAGTAAGCTCTTATTTGCTGACCGGCTATTTCAGGAAAATTGTGGCTTTGATCCCACTTGCCCCAGAAGCCACGGTAAGTTTGTTTTTTTGAGAAGTTCTTATTGCCATAATTGTAAAATGGTTTAGAGAATTTCATAGCAAAATACAGCGTTCTTGTTCTGCCCCAGCCACTGGTTTGCCTGTAGCCTGTCACCAGCGAATCGTTTTCTACGCGAAGAAAAGTCCATACATTTTTACCCTCATAATTATAGATGCCAGACATCAGGTCGAGAATGATATGAGCGCTGTCGGTTTTAGGAAAAGTATATTGGTGAAAGCCGACACGGGTAGTTGCTGTCAGTTCAGCCAGTATATTGTAGCTGTCTAATTTTACCTTGTAATATCCCGCCTGTGCAGTTTCATTATCATGAGAAAATACAGAGCGAAAACCACTTGCAGGATTTGCCTGGGTGCCGGGGTTAAGTTTTAGTACGCCAACAGTAGGCATAATTAAAAAATCGCCGAGGTCTGAATGACCTGTGCCGCTAAAATGGGTATGACTAAAGCCGACAATCGTATGATCATCGTACTGGTAGCCCGCGCAATATTTATACACGTCAGGGTTGTACTTCCCGTTCATTTCATAAGGAATGGTATCGGTATCGGGGCTTAACTGAACCATGCCAAAAGGCACAGTAGCGCCGGGATAAGTATGCCCCATGCGCCGTGTACCAATGATGGGCTTTACATACTGCACCAGGTTTTCTTCGGGTTGTTGTTGGGCGGTAACCGTGTTGCCAATAAGAGACCCGAATGCAACGAGCAAAATAATTTTATACATAAGCTATATTTATAAGGAAGCGAGAGCAAGTGTAAGTAAAGGTATTTTTTGTTTAGTAAATAATTTAGTACAAGAGGGGTGCATCCCAAATTGTCGTTGTTCTTTTTTGGGGACGGGCGGTAGTTTTACATGGCATCATCGTTGTGTCACTCACTTCTACTTGTAGATTTCATAGCATCTTTTTTCGCACAATATTAAACGGGAATCAATCACTGCGACAATTTGGGATGCACTCTACAAGAGTATCCCGCTTATTCTTATTTTGACGTGCTATAAAAATTTTTAATCTTCGAATGAAATCATGAACTTCGGTTGCCATGCGAACGTTTTCAACAACCTCAGCATCGGCAATACTTGTTCCGTTAGGGTAACGACCTGCCTTGTACAAATAGGTTTATTAAAATACAATTAATCAATTTATTAATATTGACAACTAAAACAGAAATTAAAACGGCAACCTCTGACAATGAAATAGCTTCTTGTTGGGATGCAATGTTTCTTTTAAGACCTATGTTGGTAGAAAGTAACTTTGTTGCCCAAATAAAGGAAATGCAAAAAAAGGGCTACAATTTAATTTACATTGCTGAAGGTAATAAAGTTGTATCAGTTGCAGGATACCGCATTTTTACAATGCTTATTTGTGGCAAAATGCTCTATATTGATGACCTTTCTACCTTAGATAATTGTCGTGGTAAAGGATATGCTTCTATCCTCTTGAATTACTTGTACGACATAGCTAAAAATGAGTATTGTGAAAGTGTTCAGTTAGACAGTGGGCACCAGAGAACTACCGCACACAAACTTTACTTTAAAGAAAACTTTACAATAAGCGCTTTTCATTTCAATAAACCATTACAGTAAAATATGACAATAGGGGAGGTAACAGTGCACAACTACAAGGGCAGAAAAAACAAGCCTGAAAAAGTGGAAGCAGCTTGCTTAGAATGGAATAAAATCTACAAGGGATGGTATTAAAACGAGATACACAGTTCTCAAAGCTTACAAAGACATTGTTTCATTTGATAATGCAATCGGCAGTTGTGCAAAAAGCACAAGAGTATAGCCAATAGGGCTGGAGGTTGGAACAATTGGCGACGGATCGTTACCAGCTTTAGTTCCAAATGAATTCTTTTATCATCAGAATAAATTTTTAATCTTGGCAACTCCATTTGATGACACTCCAAAATAACTTGAAAGAAACTAAAGATTGACAACAAAAAAGATAAAGACACATAGCACAGAAACATTTCGGAACAGGTTTATAAAACCAGACCAAAATCTTGATGCTCTTTTGAAATCCGACTTTGGAAAATTCTTCATCGTAAAGGTTGAAGATTTGATACGGCTCATAAAACTTCCCGTTCCACCAACAAGAGCAACAACACACACATTTATTTACCTTACCAACGGTGAAGCGGTAATGACAATTGGAAGCGACACCTTCAAAATTTTCAAGGACGAGTGTTTGATTGTTCCTGCAG
>CAXUMK010000410.1:0-3845 GCA_964251885.1 uncultured Segetibacter sp.
TTAGGTCATTTAGGCATTTTGAAACACATAGGTACATAGAGATTTAAGAGCACATAGATTTCTATGATTTCTATTGAACCTACTGTCTCTATGTGTTATAGTAAGTCATTAGGTCATTTGTCATTTTGAAACAAATATGTACATAGAAATATAAGAGCACATAGATTTCTATGATTTCTATTGAACCTACTGTCTCTATGTGTTTCAAATTATTGGTACTGTTTCTCCTGTACTTTTGCCATTGTCAGCATGTAATAAAAGCCATGAACGCTCAATCAGGAAAATACCTCATTTTTATAGGCGTAACCATTATCGCCATCGGCATCATCGTATATCTTTTTCACGACAAACTTCACTGGATCGGCCGTTTACCCGGCGACATAAGAATTGAGAAGGAAAACTTCCGGTTCTATTTTCCCATAACCACCATGATCTTACTAAGCCTCTTACTTACTTTGATTGTGAATGTATTCAAACGTCTTTAAAGGCTTCGTCTTACATCACAGGCAATTCGATATAAGTCGGGTATTGAGAGTTGAAATAAATGGTATGCGTAGCCTTTATAAAATCCGAATCTTTTGCCTCAAAAATATTTGGTACATACTTTTGAGGATTTCTGTCTATAACAGGAAACCAGGAACTTTGTACCTGTATCATTAATCTGTGTCCTCTTTTAAAAGTGTGGTTTATCTGGTGAAGACTGATGACAAATTCTTCAGGCTTATTAGGCGTAAGCGGTGTTGGATGTTCAAAGCTTTTTCTAAAACGGCCGCGAAAAACTTCCATCGCAACAGGCAACTGGTACTGGCTCATTAATACATTCTCTTCGTAAAATTGAGGATATACATCTATCAATTTCACCACCCAATCGGCATCTGTTGCAGTTGTACCTGCAAATAAATGGGCGGTTATCTGGCCGGTAACAGTAAGGTCTTCCTGCAAAGTATCATAAGCAAAACTAATAACGTCGGGACGGGTAGATACAAACCGCTGATCTTCTACATGCCAGGTTCTCCACCTGCTGCCATATCCGTAGGTTCTTTCAATTGGCAAGGTTCGGTAAGGCACCGGGTTAGCAGGATCGCTTACAAAACTTACGTCACCTGTTGACGAAGCAGGCTTATTAAAAGAACAGGTATTGCCGGCGCCTGCATACAGCTTTTTAACTACCGCTTCTTTTGGCGGCCAGGTAGAATAGGTTTTCCATTGGTTGCTTCCTGTTTGAAAACAATATGCTTCTTCAAACTTACCATCGCCAATGCCTTTGAGGTAGTAATCAAACCATTTTTTCTGCAGATCTCTAAACCAAACGCCTGTGTTGCTTCCAAAAGATATTTTACCTAAGCTATCTCCTTTTCCACGAGCCCATTGCCCGTGGTTCCAGGGGCCTAAAACAATGTGGTTGTAATTGTTTGTATCCTTTTTCTCCATGTAGCCATACATCAGTTGCGGGCCGTTCAGGTCTTCCTGGTCATAATAACCGCCCACGTGCAGTTGAGGTATTTGGGGGTACTTAACATAACTCAAGGTTGAGTTTTGCTGCCAGTATTCATCATAATTGGGATGCTGCACAAAGTTGTTCCAGGTAGGTATTGTATTGTGGAAATATTTATCATTTACATTTTTCAATGTTCCCAGTTTGCGATACCAGTCAAACAGGTCAAACTCAGGGAAAGGGAAATCGCTGTCTGCTTTGCCGTGCTCTAATTCATAAGAATATTCCATACCATAACTAAGCCTAAAGGCGCCGTTGTGATGAAAGTCATCACCCAAAAAAAGGTCAGACATGCAAGCTTGCTCTGAAGCAGCTTTCAATGCAGGATGAGGATCAACTGAACCTGTTAAAACAAGCCAGCCTGGGTAAGAAACACCAAAAATGCCTGCTTTGCCATTGTTTCCTTTTACATTTTTTACAAGCCAGTCAACTGTGTCGTAGGTATCGGTGCTTTCATCGACAGCGCCTTTCTTTGTCAGGTGCAAAAGTGGCTGGTGTATTTGCATCGTCCCCTCACTTTTATACTTACCGCGTATATCCTGAAACACAAAGATGTAACCTTCCTTAGCCATATCGCCAAATGCAAAGCCGGGAGAAATGGCTATGACCGTATCATCGGGAACGGGGTAACTGGCGCTGTAAGGAGTTCTTTGAATCAGTATGGGAAAAGTGCCCGTTGCGCTGACCGGAGTTAGAATGACTGTATACAGTTTCACTCCATCACGCATGGTTATCATTGCGCTTGTTTTCTTATAAGAAGTAATGGCATCCTGCGCTGTAGATGCAACTGTCGTAACAAAAATTAAAAATGCAGAAAAGATTAGTTTTTTGATAAGCATTAGTTTCGGGTTTCTTGCTAAGTTAATTGAAATTGCTTTTACCTCCTTACCGTATTTTACAAGAATCATATTGCCATTTCATAAGCCTGGCATTCTACCTCTATAAGACCTCCTGTTAATGAATATGGTTTTTTTGTTACCGGCTTTAGGATTTCTATTCAACATCGTTGTGTCACTCACTTTTACTGCAACAAAAAAATCAGCAGGTTCATTTGTTTGGCTTCAAATCCCCTTTTCTAAAGGCCGGGGCAATAAAATTTCTTCCCCCTCTCCAACTTGTTGGAGAGGGGTTGGGGGTGAGGTGTTTTTGGGGTTCTCTTTATCTTTACATGTAACCTCTTAAATCCATTGTATGTATCAAACACTTCTTACCTCTTTAGAAAATCAAATCTTTACGATCACCATCAATCGCCCTGATAAATTAAATGCCATCAATAACACAGTAATGACAGAACTAAGCGCTGCAATTGATGAAGTGTATTTTAATCGTGAAATAAAATCTGCTATCATTACAGGCGCCGGAACCAAAGCCTTTGTAGCAGGCGCAGACATCACTGAGTTTTTGGGATTAACCATAGAACAAGGAAAAGAGCTTGCACAAAAAGGTCAGGATATATTTATGAAAATAGAAAACTGTCCGAAGCCGGTTGTGGCTGCAGTCAATGGCTTTGCCTTAGGTGGCGGTCATGAATTAGCCATGGCATGCCACTTTAGAATAGCCAGCGAAAATGCAAAGTTCGGGCAGCCAGAAGTGAACTTAGGTTTAATACCAGGCTATGGAGGAACACAACGTTTGGTTCAGTTAATAGGCAAAGGCCGGGCAATTGAAATGATGATAACAGGCAACATGATTGATGCAAACACAGCGTTGCAATACCGACTGGTCAATTATGTCGTACCACAGGAAGAGTTATTGAATAAAGCCAAATCAATTGTAGCTGTTGCTAACAGCAAAGCGCCTTTGGCAGTAGCCAAATGTATAGAAGCAGCCAATGCAGTTTTTGATGAAACAAAAAACGGTTACGAAACAGAAATGACCGGCTTTGGAAATTGTTTTGGCACAGAAGACATGAAAGAAGGAACAGCAGCATTTCTGGAGAAGAGAAAGCCTGTTTTTTCGGGTAAGTAGGTTTGCTCACCAAATTAGTGCTGATTACATTTACTCGCAAGTGAAGATAAAGTTGGGAGGCTGTTGCTGCATCATGTAAAGCAGATTTGTTAGTGCGAAAAGTTCGTAAGAAAACAAATGCTTGGCCTCCCTCTCCTGCACGTGTTTGGGTGTGATGCTTAATTAAGATTTTAAGCAGATTTGTTAGCATCAAAAGTTTATAAGAAAACAAATGCATAGCCTCCCTCTCCTGCAGGTGTTTGGGGTAATGCTTAATTAAATTTTAAAGCTGATTTGTTAGTGCCAAAAGTTCATAAGAAAACAAATGCTTGGCCTCCCTCTCCTGCAGGCTACCGTTAGGACACATTTATTTGAACAGATCGGGCTAATTTCCATCCTTGGA
>CAXUMK010000411.1:0-3815 GCA_964251885.1 uncultured Segetibacter sp.
TCCCATATAATTCTCTCTTTGGCTAATACTCATATCATTATCCATTCTTTTTTCCACAAAAATAATCTCTACTTGTGTACTAACGGTAGCCCTTTAGGGTTGGGGCTGGAGCTATTGTTTTCAACATCCACACATCGCATCCAAAATGACCGGTGTTGCCTAAAGGGCCTTCGAGATATTCAAAACCAAATTTCTCATAAATGCTGACTGCTTTTCTAAGTTCGGGCATCGTTTCTATGTATACCTGCAGGTAACCATAACCCTTTGCAAATTCAAGGCATTTCTCAATTAATAATTTACCCAGTCCTTTACCTCTTGCCTGGGGCAGCAAATACATTTTAACCAGTTCGCATGTTTTTTCAGGCAAACCGTTTGATGGATATATTCCACCTCCGCCTAACACATTTCCATTTTGTTCTCCTACAAAGTACATGCTTCCCTGGTGCTGAAACATCTCATATAAATGATCGGTAGTATCATCATAATAAACGGTGCCGGGTTTGTTTGCACCAAACTCTGCAAGACTTGCCCGAACGACAGAAGCTAAAACGGCGTTATCCTTTAACTCTATTTTTCTTATAATGATTTTATTTTCCATTAAGGTTACGAAGCTAAAGTTTGAAAATTTGCGTTTGATGTTTTGATATATCCATTCAACTTTTTACTGTTTCAGTTACAATTTGCTTCAGTACAATTTCTTTATCAATTAACTGTTCTAATAATACAACCTGATTTTTTGCTCTTACTAAGTTTTGTCCTTCGTAAGCCGATCCATAATACCGGTCATTGTTCAGGTAATCAGTCAAAAAACGGAGCGCCTGCATATAGGTCAAAAATAGTCCGGCGTACACAAAATGATCTATTTCTTCTGTAGTAAGTTCGGCAGCCATTTCATGCATATAGCCTTCCACTATTCCACGAAAAAAATCTTCTCTTATTTCAATTTTTGAAAAGTCTTTTTCTTCTTCGCTCACCGGTGAAAGATAGGTACGCATCATGTCGCCGACATCGCTTATAAAAAATCCGGGCATTACAGTATCGAGGTCAATTACACAAAGTCCTTTTCCATTTTTATCAAACAGCACATTGCTGATCTTTGTATCGTGATGAGTAACGCGTTGTTTCCATTCTTTTGAAGTGGTAATCTTCTTATAAGTTGAAACAATATGGTTATGCTGAATAAGAAAGTCTGCAACACTTTTGGTTTCAAGAATTCTGTTAGCATTTCCCTGCTGCAAAGCTTCTTCGAACTGCGAGTAACGAAATTCTACATTATGAAAATTGGGAAGCGTTGTTTTTAAAGAGTTTACCGGGAAAGAAGAAAGGTTTTTCGTAAACAAGCCGAATTGTTTTGCAGCTTCAAAAGCATCTGTGGGAGTCTTAGCTACAGTAAGTGTAACAGAGTTTTTTATAAATGGAAAAAGACGGTAGTATCCTTTTTCATCTAAATAAATCATAGACTTATCATCGACTGTTTTTATGGGAGTGACAAAAAGATAACCAGGATGTTCTTTTTTCAAAAATTCACCAATTGATTCAATATTGTCACTGATATTCCATGGCTTCTTAAAGACTTCATCATTTATTCTTTGCAGAATATAATCTTCCTTCTCATCCGAAATCTTCCAGGTATTGTTTATTAGCCCACTTCCAAAAGGGGTAATCGCAGCATTAGGACTGAGGCCGTAAAGGGATAAAATTTTTTCAAACATGAAAGAATCCATTTAAAGTAATCAAATCATTAATTCTCCGGGCTTGTCATATTCCCCTTCAGGGGTTAGGGGCAAAACACAATGCTGCTGCACCCAATATGCCGCTGTTTTCCAGTTCTGAGATTTGGATCTGCAGATTTTCTTTAGGCTTTTTGTACGCCATTGTTTCAATTTGCTGCCACATTGTTTTTCTAAAGTACCTGTATGCATGTCTTACAGATCCTCCTAAAACAATCAACTCCGGGTCTACAGTATACATCATCATCTTTATCGCATTGCCCAAATGAGTTCCCATCTCTTCATACATTTTTATCGCCTCTTCATTGCCTTGTTCAGCAAGTTGAAAAACAGCTTCCCCATTCATTCCATACACGTTTTGAAAGAATTGGCCGCTTGCATAATATTCGTAACACTTGTCGAGATAATCTGCCATTCCAAATTCGCCTGCGCCACCGTTGGCGCCGGAGTACAATTGGTTATTGATAACGATTCCTGTACCGAGGCCGGTTCCAACCGTTAGGCCAATCATCGAATGTGTACCTTTTCCTTTGCCAAAATAAAATTCTCCAAGCGCAAAACAGTTAGCGTCGTTATTTATAACAACAGGAATTTGGTACCTGTCTTCCATCCATTTCTGCAAAGGCAGTTCTTTCCATGAAGGAATGTTTATGACGTCATACAGCATTCCTTGCTTAAAATCAACAAGGCCGGGAACACCTATTCCGATAGCAGAGACAGAAGAATATATCAATGCATCGATCGCAGAAAACAGTTGCTGTAAAACCTCGTCCTCAGAACCATCTGCATGTATCTTTTGAGAAGACATTGCGGACAATTTGCCATTTGCAACAATAGCGGATCGTATGTTGGTTCCGCCCAGGTCGATGCCGATAATTGCTGAATTATTCATAGTTTTTTACGTCTAACATAGAGGCTGCTTCTTTATCTGCAAAAACAAAAAAAGAGGGATGTTTTCTTAACAGGCTTGCGGGTAATTGTTTAGAAATTTCACCTTCCAGCACCTTTTTCAAGATGTCAGCTTTGTGTTTTCCGCTAACTAATAAAACAACATTACGGGCATTCATAATAGAAGCAATTCCTAAAGTTATCCCGTGGGTAATCAGGCGTTGTTCTTTAAAATATTTTTGTCCCACCTGCTGTGTTTGCGGATCAATTTCTGCCACATGCGATTTCAGTTCCGCTGAAGTTCCCGGTTCATTCATGCCTACATGTCCATTCAATCCAAGTCCCACGATGGCTACGTCTATTCCTTCATGTTGCTGTATACAATCCTCCACTTTACTGCATTCATTCTCCAGGTCTTTTGCCCTGCCGTCAAAAAAACAGATTTTATCATCCGGTATCTGTAATGGATGAAACAACTGGTTGTTTAAATGAAACCTGCAGCTTCCTTCATCATTTGCATTCATCCCCGCCCATTCGTCAAGGCTTACGAAATGCCAATTGGAAACATCAAGCCGGTTGTTCTTTACATGACTTACTATTTCTTTGTACAGGCCAGCCGGACTATCGCCGGAAGCGGTGCAAATAAGCGGCTGTTTATTCCTTTGCATCAATTGTATAATTTCTTCGAAAGCGTTTTGAGACATTGCTTCAAAGCTGTCAGATACAGAGATCTTCATTATTGGTTTATTTGTTTGCAAGAGTAATTAAGAAAATTATAAAATTGAAAAGATATTGTTATTTACATCTGAATATCCGGAGTGACTCAAAAAACTATTATTTTAGAGGTATGATTGAACAGAAAATACAGGAAGATATCTCTGCCGAAACCTACCTTTTGCAGGAGGAAAAAGCGACTATAAGGCATGAATTTATAAACGGAAAATTGTATGAAATGCCGGGAGGAACTATTTATCACGAAGACGTAATAACGAATATTTGTTCTCATTTGTATTTATTACTGCATAAGCACGGCTATAAAGTTTTTGCTCAAGGAATGCGATGCAGTCCCAATAAACAGCGATATTATTATCCAGATATTTCGGTAACAAAAGAAGTATTTACAGATATTCGTTTTTCCCAAAAGCCGGTATTGTTGGCAGAAGTTCTAAGTCCAACTACAAGAAGCTTTGATATTGT
>CAXUMK010000412.1:0-3800 GCA_964251885.1 uncultured Segetibacter sp.
TGATTATCCTAAAAGCTTCTTTAAAGAAAGGTTTTTCTCCCTTCAGGGCCGGGGCTCGAGCCCTCCTCTATGCCAGTATCCATGTATCTTTACTTCCTCCTCCCTGCGACGAATTAACCACCAGTGAGCCTTCTCTTAAAGCCACACGTGTCAGTCCGCCGGGAACAATGTCAACACCGTCGGGTCCGCATAATGCAAAGGGGCGCAGGTCGACTCTTCTTGGCTGCAACACCCCATTTATATAACAGGGCGTCGATGATAAGCTGATGATGGGTTGTGCGATATAACTTCTCGGGTCATTGGTAATCGCATTTTTAAAACTTTCCATTTCTTCTTCTGACGCACTGTTTCCAATCAGCATTCCATATCCTCCTGATTCGTTTGTCTTTTTTATAACCATATTATGCATATTCTCAAATACCATTTTCCTATGGTCAGTATTTGAAAGCTGGTAGGTGGGAACGTTTTTCAAAATGGGTTCTTCGTTCAGGTAGTAGCGTATCATGTCAGGTACATAAGAATAAATGGCTTTATCATCGGCAACTCCATTGCCCATTGCATTTACGATCGCTACATTTCCTTTGCGGTAAGCATAATAAATTCCCGGAACCCCCAACGAACTGTCGCGCCTGAAAACGAGCGGGTCTAAAAATTCGTCATCTACTCTTCTGTATATTACGTCTACTTTTTTTAAACCTTTTGTTGTTTTCATGTACACAAAATGGTTATCTACAACCAAATCTCTTCCTTCTACTAACTCAATACCCATTAGTCTTGCCAGCGTTGTATGTTCAAAATAAGCAGAATTATAAATACCCGGTGTAAGTAGTACAACAGTCGGATTGCTTGTATGACTGCTGCCGATTGCGAGCAGGTTTTTGTATAAAAGGTCGGGATAATCTTTAACCGACCTCACATTATTTTTAGGAAGAAGGTCGGGAAATATACGATATGTTATGCTTCTGTTTTCAAGCATATACGATACGCCGGATGGAGTGCGCAGATTATCTTCCAGAACATAAAAAGAGCCGTCACTGTCACGAATAAGATCAACCCCGGCGATATGGGTATAAATATCAAAAGGAACATTTACGTTAACCATTTCGCGCAGAAAATTGGGGCACGAATAAATAAGCTGCGCCGGAATGATTCCATCTTTGATTATAAACTGCAGATTATAAATGTCTTTTAAAAAAATATTTAAAACTTTAAGCCTTTGTTTTATTCCTGCTTCTATCAGCTTCCATTCCTGGCTTTCAATTATACGCGGAATAATATCAAATGGAAAAATCTTTTCTATTCCTTCACCGCTGCTGTATACTGTAAAAGTGATACCCTGGCTCATAAATAATTTTTTAGCCAGTTCATCTTTATGATTCAGTTCTGTAACCGAAAGGTCTTCGATTGCAGATACAAAACTGTTATAAGAGGTGCGTATTCCGGAAGCACCAAACATTTCATCCCAAACTGCAGGTTGCTCTTTGTATGTTTTTAAAAGTGAATACTCTTTCATTAAAAAAATTAAAGTATAAAGAAATTATCGGGATAAAAGTATCGAATTATTTAAAAATGGCAGAAATTATCTGTTTTATTTGTTTTACAGAAGAAACAAGGTCAAAAAGAGCAGAATAATCTATGGCAAAAAAAAATATTTGTATTTTTTTCCTTTCCCACATCTTTTTTTGCTATTTTTACTTCATAAGAAAAATTTAGTAACTCTTTCATATGGCAAGCAATCGTTAGAGGCCCGCTGTTTCTACAGTGGGCTTTTTTTATGAAATCAGCAAAAGATGTCACTTCTCCCTTTAAATAATGTATAGTTGTCAAGGGATAAATTGGTGACTTGCCGAATACAGAATGAAAAGTAGAAGAGTGCGACGCAACTGTTGACTCATAGTAGTAATAAAGCCCGGTTCAAAAAAACCCTATTCACCATTTTATCCCTTGCGCTGTATAATGGTCAATCCAGGTTTCCGAAAATGATTAGACTCCGGTAATCCACCAGGTATTACCAAAAGGATCTTTAACCCCGCCGCTACGTCCATAAGACTGATCTGACATTTCAGTAACCGTTGTAGCTCCTTCAGCAAGTGCTTTGCTAAAGGTTTCGTCTGCATTCGCCACGTATACAAACAGGTTTGCCGTCTGTGTTTTCCACTGTTCAGTACTGCCCGCAATCATAATCGTACTTTCTCCTATTTGCAATTCTGCATGCGCAATTGCCGTTTCATTACGCATCGCCTTATATTTTTCGGTAGCCCCAAAAACCTTTTTCATAAATTCTAAAAAATCTTGCGCATCCTCTAAGATGAGATAAGGCATTACTCGTTGGTAACCTGCGGGTATTGTTAAGTTTTCCATGATTAATTCTATGATTTTGTGATTGTAAAATAGTATTAGAAAGATACTTTAACTATCACTTTTAGACAATAGTTTCATGGATTTTTTTAAACAGACCATAAAAGAAGTTATCTATGCCCAAATGATTTATTTTTAAACTCATAACATTTTCAATATGATAAAAGTGCATCTTTTAATAGTCTCTGTTACATTGTTATTGGTAAATATTTTCAGGGTTAATGGGCAAAACAATAAGACAAATCCTCTTTATCAAAACAGCCGTGCTCCGCTAAAAACCAATCCTTATATTGAACTGCCATTGGGTTCGATACGTGCACAAGGATGGCTGAAAGAACAACTTATGCGTATGAAAAATGGAATGACAAGTGATTTGGACAAACGTTATTCATTGGTTTTGGGAAAGAGAAATGGCTGGCTTGGTGGTGATGGAGATCAATGGGAGAGGGGGCCTTACTGGCTTGATGGTTTGGTTCCGCTTGCTTATATCCTAAATGATTCTGCTTTAAAAGATAAAATTAAACCGTGGATAGAATGGTCAGTAAGAAGTCAAAAAGCAGATGGATATTTTGGACCGGATAAAGATTATCCACAAGAGACAGGGGTACAAAGAGACAACTCTCACGACTGGTGGCCTAAAATGGTCATGCTGAAAGTGTTGCAGCAATATTATACGGCTACAGCAGATAAGCGGATCATTACGCTCATGACAAATTACTTTCGGTACCAGTTGAAAGAATTGCCAAAAAACAAGTTAGACCACTGGACTTTCTGGGGAGCCCAGCGTGGTGGCGATAATTTGCTTGTAGTGTATTGGCTGTACAATATTACAGGAGATAAATTTCTGCTTGATCTTGCTGAAATAATTCATGAGCAAACCTCTGACTGGACAGGTATGATGCAGAAAGGAGATGTTTTTAAAGGATATTTTAAATTACATGGTGTCAATCTGGCGCAGGGCTTTAAAGAGCCGCTTATTTATTATCAGCAGCATCCTGACGACAAATATTACGAGGCAGTTAAAAAAGGATTTGAAGATGTCAGGTTGTTTCATGGACAGCCACAAGGGTTATTTGCTGCTGATGAATGGCTGCACGGCACCAATCCCAACCAGGGATCAGAGTTATGTACCTCGGTAGAAATGATGTATTCATTAGAAAACATGCTGCAGATAAAAGGTGATGTTTCTTTTGCAGATCATATTGAAAAAATAACCTTCAACGCTTTACCAACCCAGGCAAACGACGACTACACCGAAAGGCAATATTACCAGCAGCCCAACCAGGTGATGATTAGCCGGCAAACAAGAAATTTTTATACTCCCCATGATGGAACAGACCAGGTTTTTGGATTACTAAGTGGCTATACTTGCTGCACTGCCAATATGCACCAGGGCTGGCCTAAATTTACCCAAAACCTCTGGTATGCTTCTAACGACGGTG
>CAXUMK010000413.1:0-3798 GCA_964251885.1 uncultured Segetibacter sp.
ATTCATGCTGCAAAAAATGCAGCGAAAAAGTTTGATACTGTTGCTGCAGCGGCAAATTCTGCCAATAGTGTAAATAGTATCAACAACATACCGACAAATGCGGCAGCAAATAGAACAGTGGCCGGTGGCAATGACACCACATACAATGTAAATACGATCGGCCGGGGAGGCGTAACCACCAACTCCGGCGCTGTTGACAGGTCAGGGCAAGCACAGTTTGGACAAACAAATTGGGGAAACAGCCGCGGCACAGTGGGTGAAAGCCAATGGACTGTTCCGCCTCCTATCTCTGCATCTTTTAACCAGGAATTTCCAACATCTAACAACGCTACATGGAGCCGGAGTAATGCAGATACAAACATTTATTCGGCAAAATACAGGTCAGGTGCACAATGGTCTACTACAAACTACAATTCTGCAGGGCAAAGATTAGATACCCGCACAGAATTTCCACTTGTGCAGCCACCTCATGCTGTCAGTGTATATATGTCAAAACAACCTGTGGGTTTCCAGGCAGCAACGATCTATAAGCTGCAGGTGCAGGGTAAAGCAGATGTGTACGAGGTTAAAACATCTTCGGGGAAAATTGTGTATGTAAACAATGACGGGATGGAAGTGAATTATTAAAACAAAAACCCCCGCCCTAAAGGGAGCTACAACTATCATGACTAATTCTACTGCGGCTTTAATTCAAGATAAACGGGACAATGGTCGCTGTGTTTGACCTCGGGATAAATTTTTACATCAATGATTCTGTCCTTTAGATTTTCTGTAACATTGATGTAGTCTATTCGCCAGCCTTTGTTTTCAAGCCTGTTAGACGGTCTAATAACATTCCACCACGAATACTGATGCGGCTCTTTGTTTAGCTGCCGGAAACCGTCCACAAATCCGTTTGCTAAAAACTTGTCAAACCATGCTCTTTCATCAGGAAGAAAACCGGTTATTTTTTTTCCTGAAGTAGGATTGTGAAGGTCAATTTCTGTATGTGCTACATTGTAATCGCCACATATAATCAACTTGCTCCGGGTCTTTTTCAGCTCATTCAGAAAGTCTAAAAATTCATTGAGCCAGCAATATTTATAAGCCTGCCTTACCTCGCCACTGGTGCCAGATGGAAAATAAACACTAAAGACAGACACATCTCCAAAATCTGCCCGAATAACACGGCCTTCAAAGTCACTCTGCTCTTTTTGGCTGCCATATACAATATTGTCGGGTTTTATTTTGGTAAGAATGCCAACTCCGCTGTATCCTTTTTTCTGTGCAAGAAACCAATAAGTTTCATAGCCCAACGCTTCTATTTTAGCAATATCAATGTCACCTTTATGTGCTTTCACCTCCTGGATGCAAATCACGTCAGCAGGGTCGGTTGCTAGCCATTCTATAAAACCTTTTCTTGTTGCGCTTCTAATGCCGTTCACGTTATAAGTCAGGATGCGCATGTGTATTTATTCTGCTGCCGGTTATGTAAGGGAGAATTGATGTAAACGAACAGTGATTGCCCATTGGGGAGAATTGAAAAACCTCCGCCTGGCAACTAATGTTCAAATGTTTTTTTAGAAGTTAAAGATACGTACAGTCACCTATTAGCAATAGTCTTTAGCGGCAGTCGTGGTGCGCCATTATGATTGCTGCAAACTATTTTTCACTTTCAATTATTATTTTAAAATTCTCAAGCTCGGCTTTAGTATAGTCACCTCGAATTAATGCGGTTACACCTGCAGTAATTTGAGAATTTACATAATCAGCTTCTAAAAGTCTGTTGTCCAGAATAAATGCAAGTTTTTTCCCCACATATTTGTCGGTCGCAATGCTCCATGCTTTTGTTCCTGTTTCATCAAGTTGAATTAGCATTTCAAATACTTCTTCTTTGTTATTATAAATCTCCAGTCTTTTAAAGTTTTTTGCAATTACAATTGGTTTTGGATCAATAAAATAATAATCATGCGACTTATCAAGTTGTCTTTTGTATCCATTATTGATGTCCGCGATATAATACCAGCCCGTATAAAGAATACTGTCAAAACTTGTTATGTCTGGACTGTCTTTGATTTGATGTTCAGGGTCAGGAATTAAAATCCTATTATTTCTTATAGTGTCAGAATTGCCGCAGGCAATTAAAAACAGGAGTGAGACAAGGAGTGAGGTCATTTTCGTTGTCATATTTTTGTCTGCAAATGTTCTGTCACTTAGAGTGTGGTAAAAAGGTTACCGCTAACTATAGAGAGATGTAGAAGCAATAATTGCTGCTAAATAAAGTGTCCGATTTTTTTACTTTAACCGATTTTATCTTAGCTAATCTTTATTCCTGCCGGTTTTATATCTGTTCGCATTATCACTGATCATTCTATTCAGATTATGCCAGATCAATATCAAAGTTTACCAGCTCTACAAATTCTTCGAGGCGTTCGTCTATTTCTTTTTTGGTGATTTCTATTAGCCTTTGGGTTCCGAATTTTTCTACACAAAAACTCGCCATCGCACTTCCCATGATGATGGCCGTTTTCATGTTTTCAAATGAAATGTCTTTGGTTTTTGCCAGGTGTCCGATAAAGCCTCCGGCAAATGTGTCTCCGGCTCCGGTTGGGTCAAACACATCTTCGAGCGGAAGTGCGGGTGCGAAGAAAACATGCTTTTCATGAAACAGCAAAGCGCCATGTTCTCCTTTTTTTATGATCAGGTATTTTGGTCCCATGTTTAGTATCTTATGAGCGGCTTTTACCAGGCTGTATTCATGGCTTAGTTCGCGTGCCTCGCTGTCGTTCACCATTAATACATCAATCATTGTCAGTACATCTTTCAGGTCATCCAAAGCGATCTCCATCCAAAAGTTCATGGTGTCCATCACAATCAACTTGGGACGTTTTTTCATTTGCTCGATGACACTTCGCTGCACTGCAGGTACAAGATTACCCAGCATTAGGAACTCGCAGTCCTGGTAACTGTCGGGAACGACAGGTATAAAATTTTCAAGTACATTCAACTGGGTTTCCAGTGTATCGCGTGTATTCATATCCATGTGATAACGGCCACTCCAGAAGAAAGTTTTTTCGTCTTTTTTTATCTGCACCCCTTCCAGTTGCACACCACGTGCTTTCAGTGCATCGAGTTCCTCCTGTGGAAAATCTCCGCCTACTACCGATATTTGTTTGATTGGTTTTGTAAAGTTGGAGGCGCTCCACGCGATATACGTTCCCGCCCCGCCGATAATTTTATCCGATTTTCCGAAAGGAGTTTCAATGGCATCGAACGCCATTGACCCGACAACGACTAAAGACATAAATAATAAAATTTTAAATAATTTTTTTGCCTGTTAAACCGACAAAGCTTTAGTAAAACGAACAATATCGCTACCGGCGAGCGAAACTAAAGGTTTTTTTGTACAGATGCCTGAAGAAGTACAATTACGAAGACATTTTTATACTGCGCAAGGGATAAAAAGGTGAGCAGGATTTTTTTGAACCGGGCCTGATTACTACTATGAGTCAACCGTTGCGTCGCACTCTTGTACTTTTATGTATTCTATTGAGCCTGCTCACGTTATGCCGGGGCTCCTGTTTATACAACCGCTATGCTAATAAAAAGTAGTTTTTGCATAGAAGCTGAAGCTCCAAAATGGTTTGCCGATGAACGGAATGCGACGCAACGATGATGCCATAAAAAACAAATGCCGGTACCAAAAGAAATACGAACAGACCTTGACATCAAAGGTTTCTTTGACAACATAGACCATGAGTTGCTGATGAAGGCGGCAGAACGGTTTACACAAGAGAAATGGATACTGATGTACGTGAA
>CAXUMK010000414.1:0-625 GCA_964251885.1 uncultured Segetibacter sp.
AAGATAAAACTGCCATGCCCGACAGGTTTAATATTGGCGATGAGGTAAAAGTTCAGTTTAATATAAAAGGCACCCGCTGGGAAAAAGACGGCCGGGTAAGTTACATAACCAACCTGGATGCCTGGAGAATGGAAAGCTTAAAACTAAGCCAGAACAATGCGGCAAATGCAGAAGTAAACTACAATGACATTCCGCCTTCTGATAATGTAGATGATTTGCCTTTTTAAAAGCGCTTCTTCAGTCCCCCTGCAGGGGTTAGGGGTATACAATGCAACAACAAATAACACTTAAGCTGCTGCCTTCAGAAGCTGCAGATGACAGCATTATAAAAAGCTGCATCGCTGATAGTTTCGGTAAAAAAGCAAATGAGATAACCGGTTTTAACCTGCTTAAGAAATCCATCGATGCACGTGGCAAACAGGCATATATCAACCTCACCATTCAGGCTTTTATCAACGAGCCTTATATTGAAAGAAAGGCCGCTAAAGTCTCTTTTCAGGATGTGAGTAAAGCCGCGGGAAAGGTCATTATAATTGGTGCAGGCCCTGCAGGTTTGTTTGCTGCGCTTAAACTGATCGAAGAAGGTTTGCAACCTATTGTTTTAGAAAGAGGAAAAGATGTAAGA
>CAXUMK010000414.1:635-3783 GCA_964251885.1 uncultured Segetibacter sp.
CACTAAACAAAGAAGGAGTTGTAAACCCCGAGAGCAATTATTGTTTTGGGGAAGGAGGAGCAGGTACTTACAGCGATGGTAAGTTATATACACGCAGCAACAAACGCGGAGACATAAGCAGGATATTAAACTTATTCGTTCAGTTTGGGGCTGAAGAACAAATACTGACTGAAGCCCATCCGCACATCGGTACCAACAAACTTCCGCAGATTATTACAGCCATGCGTGATTGCATTACTGCTTGTGGAGGTCAGTTTCTTTTCAATAAAAAAGTAGTTGACTTTGTTATAGAAAATAACAGCATAACCGGTGTAACAGCATCGGATGGTACAACGTTTTATGCCCAGGCTGTAATACTGGCTACAGGCCATTCTGCAAGAGATATTTTCACATTGCTTCATCATAAAAATATTACAATAGAGGCAAAGCCTTTTGCCTTAGGTGTGCGCATAGAACATCCTCAAACGGTCATTGATAACATACAATATCATCTCAGCAACAGGGGTGAGTTTTTACCTCCCGCATCTTATTCCCTCGTGCAGCAGGTAAACGATAAAGGCGTGTTTAGTTTCTGTATGTGCCCGGGAGGTATTATTGCACCGGCAGCAACCGATGTTGAAGAGCTTGTAGTAAATGGATGGAGCCCAAGCAAGCGAAACAATCCGTATGCAAACAGCGGAATGGTGGTAAGCATAGAGAACAGCGATTTATTGGATGTAAAGGATTTCAGGGAATATACCAGGAACAAAAAAACAGCAATAGATTCGCCCTTAAGCATGATGTATTTTCAGCAGATGGTTGAGAGAAATGCATACACAGCAGGCGGCGGAAAGTTTGCAGCGCCGGCACAAAGAATGGTTGATTTCTGCAGCAATAAAACATCGCAGTCTTTGCCCGATTGCAGCTACCTTCCGGGCATTAACAGCAGCGATTTGCGCAGCACTTTGCCACCTTTTATTTATAACAGTTTACAGGAAGGCTTTAAAGCATTTGGCAAAAAAATGAAAGGATATTTTACCAATGAAGCAGTTGTTGTAGCAACAGAAAGCCGTACATCTTCTCCTGTCCGCATTCCAAGAGACCATACGACTTTGCAGCATCCACAAATAAAAAACCTGTATCCATGCGGCGAAGGTGCGGGTTACGCCGGCGGTATAGTGAGCGCTGCAATGGATGGCGAAAGAGTAGCCCGAATGATTGCAGTTGCACGATAACAACTGCTTGCCTTTACAAATTCTTTTTGTATTTTACTAAGCTTATCTCTGTTATAGTTGTTAAGGGATTTAAGTGAATCTTTGGCTTGCCGAATTAAGAATAAAAAGTACACGAGTGCGACGCAACGGCTGCCTTATAGTAGTAATGTAGCCCGGCTCAAAAAAAATCTACTCACTTTTTTATCCCTTACTCAGTATAGCAGACTTAATATTCTAACGTCTTCTTCAATTCTAAAATCTATTGTATGGCATTCTTCGATTTTCATTGTCACCCTGGTTTAAAGCCACAGTTCGCTAACCCGGATTCCGCTCCCTCGCCCTGGGATAAAATCACGGTAACGCTTCAGGTTCCCATTATAAAAAGTATAGGCGTAAATGTTTTTTTCAACGAAATTCTCAACTCTCAATGCTGCCTTTCGCAATTGTCAAAAGATGTAAAGCTGATAGGCCTTGTACTGCATGCACCAGAGTCAAATATGGGTCGCGGTCTTGCTGAAAGAAAAATTATACAAGACGGCCTGGTAAAACCGATCGACTTCACAAGGGTACAATATATTGCCGAAGGAACGCATTATTATGCCTTGATAAAACAGGAACTTGCCCGTTTGCAAAATGCATTAACCCACGATGGAGCTACCCTCACAATCATTCAGCATGCTGCAGAATATGATGAACAAAAACCCGATACAATTTTTGCTGTTCTGTCTGTTGAGGGGCTTCATTGTTTTTTCAGCGACCCAAACGCTGCCGATGCAAAACAACAGTTCGATAATAACTTTGAGGAGTTTGTCTCTGCGCACACCATTTTAGCCATCAATGTTTGTCACCTGCAGCAAAATCCTTTTTGTAATCATGCTCATGGTATCCAGTTTTTCAAAGACGATTACTTCTACCCCACAGGCGATGGATTTACAGATTGGGGAAGGCAAATGGTAGAAAAGCTAAAGGAGAAAAACATTTTAATCGATATAAAGCATACAAGCCTGAAGTCGCGCCGCCAGTTGTACGAGATGATGAAAGACGCAGATGGCAATTACACACAGCCCATCGTGTGCACACATGCAGGATTAACAGGCTTGTCCATCCGCGACAGGGTCAAATATTTGTGTGAGCGGCCTTCTAATTTGGGACAGGTTTACCAGGTGATGTATTATAAGCCACGCAGCCCGCTTTTACGCGATACTTACTTCAATTGCTCGAGTATCAACCTGTACGATGAAGATATTGAAGAAGTACTTTTATCAGGTGGATTAATAGGCTTGTCTTTTGACCAGCGCATTATTGGTTTTGCCAACGAAAATGTCTTACGCGATGCTACCTTTCCGCATGAGGCAGAATTTATCAGCAATAAAGAGGCGGCATTCTTTTTAGGCCCATTTCCCGAAGCCTTACCTGTTTACAAGGGGGATGATATCTGGCTTGCGGAAGATTTTGAAAACCTCGACCCTTCGTTAGATGAAATACTTCATTTTACGTTTTTTTGTAACCAGGCTCTCCATATATTAAGTGTGGCAAAGCAAATTGGCATTGCCGTAACCAAGGCAGCAAAACAAATTTGCCTCGGAACCGATTTTGACGGTTTAATAAATGCCATAGACAACTGTAAAACGGCTGATGACCTTGCCTCGTTCAGGCAGCATGCCATTTCAAAACTTCCTTCGCTTTTAAACAAGGCAAAGCTTGAAAACGAAGGCCTTGATGTAAATGAATTTGTTGAAGACCTTTTTTACAGAAACGGAAGAGATTTTGTTTTGAGAAGACTGAGTTAGATAAAGTTTTTTTTGGTAGCCAACAGAAGGATTTCTATTAGGCTCCGGTTGTGTCACTCACTTTTACTGAATCAAGAAATCAGCATGTTCACATTGTATCGCTTCAAAAGCCCCTTCAGTGGTTGGGTTTTCTAAAAGCCCCTTTAGGGGTTTGGGGTTTCTTAT
>CAXUMK010000415.1:0-3735 GCA_964251885.1 uncultured Segetibacter sp.
TCATTGCGAGTAATTGATTTTTGGTTCCCAAACAAGTTCTTTGAACATGACACTGCAAATTGCTCATTTCAGTGATTTCTTTTTCGTCATTGACAGTTTTCACGCAAAGGCGCAAAGACTATGTCTTGTTATTGTATTTTTTCTTTCGCCTTGCTTTTATATTTTTCCTTTGCGTCATTGCGTGCTTTTCTTTTGCGTTCTTTGCATGACTATTCCTTTGTCTTTGCGAGTGGTTTTTGGGAATGTCTCATGGGCAGGAAATGCACTGTTTTTTAATAATAACAGCTACCTTAGAACATAATAATAATTTTAAAAGAAAATGTATGCTTTCAATAGAAAATGAAGAAAAATCAATTGAATCAATTCGTAAAAATAAATTTCTAAAAGTTATTGAGGAAATGAGTAAAAGTGCACAGGAAAATGGACTGACAGAAGAAATACTTAATGAAATTTTAGCAGAACAGGACAAGCAATGAAAACAGTTTTCGATACGAATACTTTAATAAGCGCTTCTCTTTTTCCTGCTTCAGTCTGTTGCACACTTTCGCTCTATGTCATTTGCAACACAGAAATCTGATGAAAAATTAAGTTTTAGAGTAGTAGATTTGATAAACCTTTTTTTATGACAACAACACAAACTATTGAAGAAGATAAGCTACTGTTTGCTGCCAGACTTTTAACTGAAGAAGAATTAAATGTGCTTCTAAGTTTCGTAAACAATTTTGTTGAGAGAAAGGTAAGAACAGGACCAACTGCTTCCGATAAAGAAAACTTTTTAAGGTTTATTGAAACTTTACGAAATAAAGCTGCGGAAAGAGGTTTGACCCCTGAGATTCTTGAGGAAATATTGGCTGAAAATGACTAAAACGATTACAGTTATTTTTGATAATAATGCAATTATTAGCGCTGCTATTTTAAAAAACTCTGTACCAGCTAAAGCCCTTGATTTTGCAATTGCAAATTGCCTACTTCTTCAATCAGAAAAAACTTTAGAAGAATTAAGGCAGGTTTTGAAACGGGAAAAATTCAATAAGTATATTAATTTACAGGAAAGGGACGACTTTGTAAATTATGTAATGACTAATGTAATCAAGGTACAAGTAACTTCTGTTATTACTGATTGCCGCGATCCTAAAGACAACAAGTTCCTTGAATTAGCGGTAGATGGAAATGCAAAATATATTGTTACAGGAGACAAAGATTTATTAGTTCTCCATCCTTTCTGAAATATAGCTATTCTTACTCCCGCTCAATTTTTAGAGCAGGTGATAATAGAGTGAAGCAATTACTGTACGCTGGATAAGATTCCCGCTAACGGGACAAGTAGTGCATTGCTGAATACTGAAACAAAAGTAAAAGTGTGCGACGCAACAATGTGAAATAGTAGTAATGCAGTCCGGCTCCCAAAAAAACACTGCACATTTTTATACGGCTGGAAGTATAAGAGTGGAATGGCAAACCGGGTTTTGGTTATTTATCAGTAAAAAAGGATAAAATAAACAGAGTTAACGATAAACCCATAATTTGCAACCCAATTTAAAAATTTTTGAAAAATGAAAAAATATAAGGCCGGGGTTGTTTTTGGCGAAGAACTCGAAGCGCTTTTAAAAGATGCTAAAGAGAATGAATTTGCATTGCCTGCTGTTAACTGTATCGGCACAAATTCAATTAATGCTACACTCGAGACGGCAGCTAAAGTAAACTCTCCGGTCATTATTCAGTTTTCAAACAGTGGCGCCCAGTTTATAGCGGGCAAGGGAATGCCAAACGACAAGCTTCAGGCAAATATTTCAGGCGCCATATCCGGTGCATTACACATTCATAATGTGGCAAAATATTACGACGTACCCGTAGTGGTGCATACCGATCATGCGGCTAAAAAATGGCTTCCCTGGATAAGCGGTTTGATTGACGCAGGAGAACAATTTCATAAAGAAAAAGGTCAGCCAATGTTTAGCTCTCACATGCTCGACCTGTCTGAAGAGCCTTTAGAGGAGAATATAGAAACTTCGGTTCAGTTTTTTAAAAGGATGCAGCCGTTAGGGATGGCTTTGGAAATAGAATTAGGTGTAACCGGCGGCGAAGAAGATGGAGTGGATAACAGTGATGTAGAGAATGATAAATTATATACCCAGCCAAAAGAAGTAGCGCATGCTTTTGAAGAGTTACGCAAAGTAGGCAGCCTGTTTACGATTGCTGCTGCTTTTGGAAATGTTCATGGAGTGTACAGTCCGGGCAATGTTCAACTGAGACCGGATATATTGAAGAACAGCCAGGACTACATTCAGGAGCATTATAATACACAGCACAAACCGGTGTTCTTTGTATTTCATGGCGGAAGCGGTTCTCCTCAAAACCAGATACGTGAGGCAATTAGCTATGGTGCAGTCAAAATGAATATTGATACCGACATGCAGTGGGCTTTTTGGGAAGGCATATTGAATAATTACAAAAAGAGTGAAGGTTATTTACAGGGACAGTTAGGCAATGCCGAAGGTACTGATAAGCCCAATAAAAAATATTACGATCCGCGGGTTTGGCTGAGAAAAGGTGAAGAGAATTTTATCAAGCGGCTTGAAGTAGCTTTTAATGATTTGAACTGTATCAACAGGAATGCTTAAAAGAGATACAGATTATACACGATTGCTGAATTTTAAATTTTCGAATAATGGCTAATGCATTTGATCAATACGCAATTGGTATTGATATTGGAGGAACCGGTACTAAGTATGGTTTGGTAAATCATAGAGGGGATATTTCCTACAGAGGCAGCAACATCCGCACGAACGAGTACAGTAATATTGATGATTTTGTAGATGACCTGTACAAAGAATTAAAGCCGTCCATAGACACAGTTGGGGCAGAAAATATCAAAGGCATTGGAGTAGGCGCTCCAAACGGAAATATTTATACGGGCACTATCGAGTATGCGCCTAATCTGCCCTGGAGAGGCATTATACATTTAGCCAAATTAATATCAGATAAATTTAATTTACCCTGTTCGCTGACCAACGATGCTAATGCGGCTGCAGTGGGCGAAATGACGTATGGTGCAGCAAGGGGAATGCGTGACTTCATAATCATTACATTAGGAACAGGTGTAGGCAGTGGCATTGTTTCTAATGGCCTGTTGATTTATGGTCATGATGGCTTTGCAGGCGAGTTAGGTCACACCATCATCAGGCCTGGTGGAAGAAAGCATTACAGCACCGGCGCCGAAGGTTCTCTCGAAACGTATGCTTCTGCCACCGGTATTGCCATAACTGCAAGAGAAATGGTTGCCGACAGTGACAAACCAAGCCTGTTGCGTAATTATGATTCTGAGGACATAGATTCAAAAGTGGTGTACGATTGTGCTGTTAAGGGAGATGAAATAGCCCGTGAAGTATACAGGTTTACAGGCCAGATTTTAGGCGAGGCTTTGGCTAACTTTATCATGTTCTCTTCTCCCGAAGCCATTATTTTATTTGGTGGTGTAATAAAAGCAGGCAGCCTGATAATAGACCCAACAAGAGAGCACATGGAAAAGAACCTGCTTTCTATTTTTCAAAATAAAGTAAAACTCCTGGTAAGCGAACTGAATGAAGCGGATGCAGCTATTCTTGGAGCAAGCGCTTTGGTTTGGGAGAAAAGAGAAGGATAAGTTGGATGGGTGATTCTTTTGGAGCCGGGCTACATTACTACTATTTTACATCGTTGCGTCGCACACTTGTACTTTTATTCATTATTCAGCAA
>CAXUMK010000416.1:0-3701 GCA_964251885.1 uncultured Segetibacter sp.
TCTTGTTTTTCAAAGGGTTAGAGAGGATGTCATTATAAGGTACGAAGCAATCCATTTGTGTTTTAAGAGGCTTACTATCAGTGAGATTGCTTCGTCGTTCCTCCTCGCAATGACGGCTATTTTTGTCGAAAAAAGTACCTTCAGACGAAGTGTGCGACGCAACGATGTAAAATAGAAGTAATGCAGCCCGGCTCCAAAAAAAATCACTGCACATTTTGTGGGGGGGAAGCTGCAGTTAATTCGTCAACCTGATTGTTCAAAGGGATTGCTTCGTCGTTCCTCCTCGCAATGACGAACGATCCTCGCAATGACGAACGATGGAATGCAGTGAGATTGCTTCGTCGTTCCTCCTCGCAATGACGATAGAATGCAGTCTGCTACTCCTCGTATAATTTCAACCGGTTTCTCAAAGTCGCAATTTCGCTTTGCAGGGTGTTTACTTTATCTAACATATTTGCAATTGCATCAATGCCTTCGAGGTTTATATCGAGGTCGTAGTGAAGCCTTATCATTTGCTCAAGCCTCTGCAACTGGTTTTGGGGAATGTAGGTGGCGTCGTGCACCGAAGTGATCTGTATAAGCCCAAACTGCTGAAGAGAATGGATAAACGAAAATTCAACTTTATAATAACTGCAAAGTTCATCGGCCGGTATTAATTCGTCTGTTTGCATAAGCAATACTTTTTACGATTAAGCTTTAGATAATTCCCTGAAAAGCTCTTTTTGCCTTTCAGTCAGGTTGGTCGGAATTTTTACCGAATAAGTAATGTACAGATCTCCAAACTGCCCTTCATTTTTATACACAGGGAAACCCTTTCCCTTTAGTCTTATTTTAGTGCCATTCTGCGTTTCGGGGCTCACTTTCAGTTTTACTTTGCCCGACAGGGTATCCAGCATTACCTCGCCGCCCAATACGGCAGTGTATACATCAATATCAACCGTGGTGTGCAGGTCGTTGCCGGTTCGCTTAAAGGTTGGGTTGGCGGCTATCACAAATGTAATGTACAAATCTCCTGCTGGCCCGCCATTGGTGCCTTCGCTGCCGTGCCCTTTCAGCTTTATGACCTGCCCGTCTTCTACACCGGCAGGTATGGTAATTCTTATACTTTTGCCGTTAACATTCAGTGTTTGCTTATGAGTTGTAAAAGCATCGGCTAAGTTAAGATGCAATTCTGCGTTGTAATCCTGCCCCCTGTATTTTGCCTGCCTGCCGCCACGGCCGCCTTCCGATTGTCCAAACATAGATGAAAAGAAATCCGAAAAATCTTCCTCCCCGCCTGCCCCGCCTGCAAAAGGATTACCTGCGCCGCTGTATTGCCGGCGGCCTTGCGACTGGCGGGCTTTTTCAAATTCTTCGCCATGCTTCCAGTCGCTGCCGTACTTATCGTATTTCTTCCGCTTTTCAGGGTCGCTCAGTACCTCGTGCGCTTCATTAATTTCCTGAAATTTTTTGTTCGCCCCTTTGTCATTCGGGTTCAGGTCAGGATGAAATTTTCTGGCAAGCTTGCGATACGCTTCGCCTGCACTTTTATCAAGCCCCAGTATTTTGTAATAATCTACATACTCCATGTGTTGTGATAGGTTTGGTTACAAACATTTGTTTTTTAAAGCGTCATTGTTCCCGCTTAGCGCATAGGCGTCAACTTAAGAGTTTTTTGTGGATGAACATTGGTTTTTTGTGGTACATCGTTGTGTCACTCACTTATACGGCAAACCTTTATTCAGCTTTTAACCCAAAATCTACTTGCCCTACTGTCAAAAAAATGTATCAGTTCAAGCATTTTTTCTTTAAGTTGACGCCAATGAGCTTAGCGGGATTACGTTCATCCGCATCTCTTTTGGCAGCTTTTACCATGTTTTGGTAAGGCTGGTATTGAGAGCTTCAAAATTAATACTATTATATAAAACCCCCCGCCCTAAAGGGAGCTAAGCCCCTCCCAATGTCGTTTAGTTAAGCAGTATTGTTCTTTTTTTAGCATTGGAAATTGAACATTGAGCATTGAGCATTGAAAATTTGACTTTTAATGCTCAATAACCAATGTTCAATTATCAATATTCAATTATAAAGCCCCTTAACTAAATATTGTTCTTATTTGAGCATTGAACATTGAGCATTGAGCATTAAAAATTTGGACTTTTAATGCTCAATAACCAATGTTCAATAATCGGTCTTTCTTTTTGCCGCTTTGCATATTATAGCCTATCTTGTATTAGATAATAACTGTATAGCTTCATGTGAGTGAGGGAGGTGCAACCGTATACCATAAAATAAGAAAACAAACGGGTATGAAAGAAATATTTGTTCGCAGTTTGTTTCACCGCAACCATGAGCAGATAGGCTTTTATTTTGAAAAAGACACTTCGATAAATCGGGTAATAAAAACGATTCCTGCAATGAAATGGTCGCAAAGCAATACCTGCTGGTATCTGCCTATGGACAAAAGCACTTTTAAGAATGCGTGTGCAAAGCTGGGTGAGCTTGCAAAAATAAATGCAGACGAACTAAAAAGCTACCTGCAAAAACGTAAACAGGTATTGCACGCAGAGGTGGAGCTAAAAAAAGACTGCAGGGCAAACACGGGATTGACAAAGGCGGGACTAAGCAAGCTGGTTATAAGCTTTGAGAACATGGAAGCGATGAAAGAAATGATAAAGCATCTGCATTTGAAAGCGTACAGCCAAAACACAATAGAACTGTATACGGGAGAAATGGTTGTGCTGCTGCGCCTGCTGGCAGAGAGACCGGTAAATGGGCTGTCGGTACAGCAAATACAGGCGTACCTGCTGTGGCTGATAAACAAGAAGCAATGCAGCGAGAGCAAAATACATACAACTATAAATGCACTGAAATTTTACTTTGAGCAGGTTTTGCACAAAGAAAAGATGTTTTTTGAGATACCCCGGCCAAAGAGGCCGATAAAACTGCCAACGGTACAGTCGCAAAACGAGGTAAAAAAAATAATACACAGCACCGAAAACGTAAAGCATCACACAATACTAATGCTGGCTTATGCTACCGGTATGCGTGTAAGCGAGATAGTAAACGTAACGATAAACGACATAGACAGTGAGCGGATGGTAATATATGTACGCCTGGGCAAGGGCAAAAAAGACAGGCAGGTGATGCTGTCAGAGAAGCTGCTGGTACAGTTGAGAACGTACTACAAAGCGTACAAGCCAAAGAAGTACCTGTTTGAAGGAGTATATGGCGGAAAATACAGTGAAAGAAGCGTGCAGGAGATATTTGCAATGGCCAAGCAGATGACGAACAACCAGAAGCGGGGCGGCATACACAGCCTGCGGCACAGCTTTGCCACTCACCTGCTCGAAAGCGGAACAGATATAAAAGTAATACAGGAGCTTTTGGGGCACAACGATCTGAAAACGACCGAGCGATATACGCATGTAAGCATAAGGAAGGTAAGCAACCTGCAAAGTCCACTCGACAGGCTTGGCGACTGAGTGAGAAGTTTTTGGATTGTATTTCGTGATTTTTGCAGTTGCGGATTTTGTGTTGGAAAATTGACACGCGGGTAAAGGATGTGAAAATTCCAACATAAAAAGCGCAATAGGCAGAAGGTGAGAATCAGTGAGTTATGATAAATTTGAAAAAGCTTTAAAATTTCGTACAATTGCAGTAATAAACGCGTTATGCGCCACCCTTTTTGGACATACGCTCAGGTGCTGGCAGGACAAAACGCA